>JANOXY010000711.1:0-23811 GCA_031418675.1 Pseudomonadota bacterium | reverse complement strand
CCACGGTCGGGGTTATGCGGGCTTTTTCGCCTCGGGCAATTTGACTTCTTTGGGTTCAACCACACCGCCGGCTTTCACCCACGCGCCAAACCCCCCGGCCATGTGCGCCACCGGGGCGAGCCCCATGTGGTGCACAGACTGCGCGGCGAGCGCCGAGCGCATACCACCGGCGCAAAAGAAAATGAATTTCTTAGCCGCGCCGAACTCTTCGCGGTAATAAGGGCTGGCGGGATCAACCCAGAACTCCAGCATGCCGCGCGGCGCATGGGTCGCACCTGGGATAGCACCGTCACGCCACAATTCGCGGATGTCACGAATGTCGACCAGTTGCACCGCTGGATCGTCCTTCAGCGCCATCACTTGCGCGACGGTCATGGTTTCGATTTCCCGCTCGGCTTGCGCACACAGTTCTTTGATGCCCTTGGTAATCATGTCTCCCCCTGAGTTACTGACTCTCCGCGCGGATGCGCGATTTGTAGTTAGTTATCGTCATCAGCGGCGCAGCCGTCAAGCGCGCCCGCGTCGCGTCAAATTTGATTTTCGTCGTAGGGTAACACCGGCAACGCTTGCAGATTGCGCACATAGCGTGCCTCGTTGTAACCCGCTGCGTTATGCAGAATCTCAAAAAATTCCACCGATAGCGCGCACGCGATGTAACGCAGCGCGTTGTCGCGCGGCTCGCCGGCCGCCATCAGACGCACCAAGGTCTGCTCAACTTCCGGTGGGGTTCGATCGCGGACCTGATTTTCAATGGCATCGAATATGGCCTGGCGGATCTCCGGCCCGTCCTCACTTTCCACCAGCATGGTCGGTTCGTGGAAAACCATAGTCGGCATCCTCTAGGGTGTCGAGATTTTGCGCGTCTTCATCAGTGCCAGATAAGCCAGCAGATCATCCATATCCGTCGCACTTAAGGTGCCAACAAAAGCTGGCATCTTGCTCTGGGCATGGTAGGTCGACGCATCGTATATGAAAGCGCGCAGGTGAGCGCCGTCCCAGTACTCGGTCACATTTTTTGGCACATTCAGTTCGGGGCCCAGCTCCCCGCCGTAGAGATTGATTGAGTGGCATCGCAGGCAATGGGTTTTATAAGTGCGAAAGCCGCGCGCTTGCGCGCCGTCGACCGCTACCTCGCCGGGATACAGCGCGGCGTACCTGGTGGCGAAGTTCACTACTTCGATGCGTATCAACTGGTAAGGCCAGGGAAATTCCGCACCCAGGGATTTACCGGCGCGCCACACGAGAAAATACGGCGCTGGCGAAACCCAGGTCTTACCCTGTTTGACCAGGCCAAAACCCTTGGGATTGGCGTGCTCGCGAAAAGCGATATAGGCCTCGTTGGTAGCGAGTGCGGCATAGGCGACGGTCGGTGCATAACCGTCGCGGGCTTCAAACACCAGCTCGTCGCCATCACTCGCAGCAACTCCCGATAGCGCAAGTACATCGGTCAGCAAAAAAGCGTCATAACTAACCGGTGCGTCGTGATCGGGATCAGCCACGGTCAATGTATGGATGGTGAGCTTGCGCTCCAGATCTGCGCGAGTGTAGTGGTATGACTGACCTGCGCGCACAACTTCGAGATCATCGTCGTCGAAGGCAGCGACCGCGCCCACCCAGGAGAAGGCCAACAAAACGGCAACGATGAATGGCATACAGCGAATTCCTGACGGTCGAACGAGGCAGTCCCGGCACGGGCGCTCGATCATAACGCGCATTCACTCGCTGGCGGCGCGGCGTTCACGCACGACAGGCGAGCGCGTGCTGTGCTCGCTCCTCGGCTAAAGACGTTAACCGACCATTGCGTGAGACTGCCTGTCAGCTAGCGAAGGGCAGCGCTGCGGCGCCGGCCTGTGTAGGCGCTGCAGAGATAACCGATGGATGGGGGGTTTGTGAGAGCGTCTGACTAAAGCGCTCGCATTGTTGCGTCGTTTTGGCGACGCAGTATCAACCGCCCTTCAGCGGCGGCACGAACACCACTTCGTCACCGTCGTGGAGAACGGCGCTGTCGAGTACGTCGTCCTTCACGTGGTCGCCGTTGCGCATGGCTACAAATACCGTTGCCGATCGGAAGCCAAACTTGTCCGACAACTCACCGAGGGTCATGCCCTCGGTGAGTTCAAAGTGCTGCTCATTAAAGTGCTCTATGCCGGCGGCAAGATACTGGCGCATCCAGCCCACCAGTTTGACGTGGATGCGCACCGATCTTCAGACCATGCCGAGGCGTTTCAAGGTTTCCGCAGTCGGCTTGCCGTCCACACTCCAACCGCGCTGGCGGTAGTACTCGGGCAACATGGCCGGCAATTCACTGACCTTGCCCTTCGCCATGCCGCTCGGGGCTGGCTCTTTCAAGATCCGCTTCGGCAGTGTGTCGTCGGCTGCAGTGAGACCCGCCGCCAGGTTGAACTGCCGTTCGAGATTCCAGATACGCTCACCGGTTTCCTGGAAGCGCGCCAGATCCCAACCGCCTTCAATGGCGCCATCGAGCTGCAAGGGGTAATGCTCAGGACTCGCACCGGCATGCAAAGTGAACAGGCACAAGCCGCTGGCGTCGATGGCCGAGATCAAGTCCTGACTGGTGCGCACAATCTCGGGCTTTTCTTTGATTTCCATGGTTGTGAAGTCACTGGCGTAGGGGTTGGCCCGCAAATGACAGGCACCGCGGTTGCTGGTCGCGTAGCCCAAGCCCATACCCTGCATGGCACGCCCGTCATAAGCAGCGAACTCCTGGCCCTTGACCGCCATCGACAGATCAGGATGACCGTACTTGGCTGTCAGCAGCTTGGAACCGAGGCCAAGCTCACGGCCGAAACCCTCACCCTTGCCCGCCAGCTCAGCCATCAGACAGAGCGCTTCGACGTTGCCAAATTTCAGTTCCACACCGCCGGTCTGTTCCTTGGTGATGGCGCCGATCTCGTAGAGCTCCATGGCCGCCGCCAGGGTGCCGCCGAAGGAAATCGGATCCATGCCATATTCATTGCACAGGAAGCCGGCATAGGTCGCGGCGTCCATGTCACCGACACCAACCGCGGAGCCCAAAGCGTAGGCTGTTTCATACTCAAGACCGCCGGAGGCCTTCTGATATTGCGGTTTGTCCTTGACGGAAAAGTGATTGGGATCGATATGTGAAATGCGCCCGCACCCGATGGTGCATGAAAAACAGGCGCCATTTTGAATGAGGTTGGTGTGCCCATTGGCGTTGGGTGCCTTCATCGCCACTGCATTGAGCGAGCCGGAGCCTTCAAACTGCACTTCGCGATTGTTGCGTGTCGGCAGCGCGCCTACCGAGCCAGTGACATCCATCATCGCGATGGTGCCATCGGACGTCATACCTTTGCGCCCTGGATTGTCAGCCAAGGCGTCGGTCGCGACTTTTACTGCGCTCATGAACTTCTTGGCGTCATGGGGTTTGACGCCCTTGGTGCCACGTACCGCAATCGCCTTGAGTTGTTTGGAACCCATCACGGTCCCTACGCCGGAGCGGCCCGCGGCACGATGCAGGTCGTTGACGATACAGGCATAACGATTGCCGTACTCACCTGCCTGGCCGATGGACGCAATGCGGATCAACGGATCGTTGTGGGTGTTCTTGATTGCCGGTTCGATCTCCCACACCGACTTGCCCCACAAACCGTCCGCGGACAACAGTTCCGCGTTGTCGTTTTCGATGTATAAATAAACCGGCTTGGGAGAACGGCCCTCGAGAATGATCATGTCGTAGCCGGCCATCTTCAATTCGCCGCCAAACTGACCACCGGAATTCGACGCCGCAATGGCACCGGTCAGCGCACCCTTGGTCACCGCTGTCCAGCGTCCACCGGTGGAGGCGATAGTGCCGGTCAGCGGACCGGTTGCGATGATCAGTTTATTGTCGGGGGAAAGTGGATCGACCTTAGGGTCGATTTCTTCGATGAGATATTTGGTCGCCAGGCCGCGTGAGCCGAGGTACTGCTGAGCCCACTCCATGTTGAGTGGTTCGCGGGTGCAGGTGCCCGCGGTGAGATTGACGCGCAGAATAATTTTTTGCCAGCCCATGATCTTCGCTCCTGGAGACTTATGCCACCCGATGGCGGACCTGTGGAGCATTCTACTGGCTTTAGCGTCAGGATAAAGTCACGGTGGGGCGCGGGATTACCCTGCCCAAGCTGCGGATTTAACTGTCTTCGATCATGCCCTCACCTTCGCCATCGTCTTCCCATCGATTGTCGCGCCTGCGCGCGCTGGGTGGTGCCGCACCACGCTTGAGAATAGGCTTCGCGCTGCCGCTGATGCCGCCTTCTGGCGTGCGTCGCGTGCTGCCCTTGCGCCGCTGGAAGGCGGCCATTGTCGTCCTCGCTGTGGTGTTCACGGTCATGTGCCTTGCGCTGGTAGCCGTGGGACTACCGTCTTTGGATACGGGTGGGAGCCTGTCCAATTTCAGCACCAACCTGTTCCAATGGTTCTGGCTCTTGGGTTGGTCGGTGGGTGCCTTACTGCCAGGGCTTGCACTGGCGCTGTTGATACTGGGCAGAGAGGTGGTGATCGCACGCCCCGGCCTGCTGACACTGCGTGTGGAAATCCTCGGCTTCGGTCTGGCGGGTGACTATCCAGCAGCAGGCGTGCGTGACTTGCGCTATGTCCAGGCTGGCGCAGCGCCGGGCAGCCTATGGCGCGGATCACACCTGGCCTTCAGCTACTACGACGTGCCGATAGAGTTCGGCTCAGATATCGCCATGACGGACGCGGGTGAGCTGCGTTTAGCGCTCACCCAGGTACTGGCCAGCGCTGTGATCGAGCCCTCGCCTCCGATGGCACCGACACCATCGCCGACACCGCCTGCAGCCATTGCACCGCTGCCCCCCGCGGCGCCAGCGGTGGCCAGTGCGCTGTCGGTGGCCGGCCTCATCGCTGCCAATCTCATTCCCCTCGCAGGGGTCCTCATCTTCGCTTGGGAGATAGGCGAGATCATGCTGCTGTATTGGGCCGAGAGCGTCATCATCGGCCTGATCAATGTGGTCAAACTGATAGTCGTCGGGCGCTGGGCCGCTGTGTTCTACGCGCCCTTCTTCCTTGCCCACTATGGCGCCTTCATGGCTGCGCATATGTTGTTCGTTTGGATGTTTTTTCTACGCGGCATGGCGGCGGGTGGCGACGTGCAAGTCGCCGAACTGGTGCACGCCCTGTTTGCCCTGTGGCCAGCGCTGCTTGGGCTCACGGCCAGTCATCTGCTCTCATTTGTACAAAATTTTATCGGGCGCGGTGAATTTACCCGCATCAAGCTTGCGCAACAGATGAACGCACCCTATCGGCGGGTAATCGTCATGCAGCTGACCATCATCATCGGCGGCATGTTGATGATGTTATTCGGGTCGTCGCTGCCGGCACTGGGCCTGCTCATCGCGCTCAAGATCGTGACCGACGTGCACGCCCATCGTAATGAACGGCGCCGCGCACAGTGCCCACCCGACGCCGCGAGCTGAGGCCCCTCACCGCTGCGGGCACACAAACTCAAGATCAAAGTGCGTTTGCCCGGCTGGCCACGCAGCGAGGTTACGGAGTTGCGGATTGGCGCAACAGGCCTGCGCTGCGAGCAGTGCGGCGCCGACCGCAGTATCGCGTTCGGCCTGCCAGCTGCTGCCGGTGCTCGTATCGGGCAAGCGCAGTTTGACGTGGCAGCTGTCGCCCTGTCCGAGCGCGGCGACGAGGCGCCGCTGTTGTTGTGGGCGCGGTGCGACAGGGATTTGATCCGGCGGTATTTCACATTGCGCTGGCTGACGCGCGCATGCGCTGCTCAGCAGCGCCGACACCATCAGCAACCCACTGCACGTAATCGCCGTCCATGAATTGCAGCGAAGCACCAATCATTCCTGGCGGGGGACCGCGTCGGGCGCGACCCCTGCGGGGGTGTGCACCGGCCGCGGCAGCGGGGGGCGCCAAAGACCCAGGGCACTGAAACAGCGCCAGCCCCAGCGCAACCAATCGAGCAACGCGAAGGCCAGCCACAAGGCCCACGCGAGCATCAAGCCGCGATAGAACCACAACGAGACCGACAACACCCATGCGCTCGGATGGTCACCGTCAACACGATCGGCAAACCAGCGTAGTTCATCGGCATGGGAACCATTGCCTGCGATCTGCATATCCGGCTGACCCAGCAAACCATGCTCGATGGCGCTGAACAGCAGCCCTAAGGCAAGCAAGGTGAACAATGCCAACATGACCTGCAGCGCATTAAACGCAAACGGCGAGAGGTTTTCGCCCACGCGTTCGCGCAAAGCCAGCGCAAACAACCACGCGATGACCAGTAGCGCAAAAACAATGTCGATCTGGGTCAGGCCGATGATCAGCAACAGCCATTGGATTGTGGATAGGGGTGTGATGCGGGTGCGGCCGAGGGCAACCGCGACCAGACACCACACGATCAACACGCCCCAGAACAAAACGGCCGGGCCCAGGCGTGGGCCGCCGGCCAACAACACCCAGCGATCCTGGGGCAAGGCCAGCGCCAGGCTGGCGTTGACACTGCCCGTGCCCAGCGTCCAGTCGGGCAACCGATAGAGTGCGCTGATTCCACGCGCGCTATGCCAGTTGATCGTAAAGCGCTGCACACCGGGCACTACCGGCAAGGTGAGTTTGGCGCCGTCCTGTCGGATCGGTTGCGCAACATCGTTGATGGCCACTCGCTCGAGGGCCGCATCGGCCGGCAGGCTCATCACATGTTGACCGCCCTGCGAACTGCGCAAAGTGAAATCAAGTGCAAAATCGCTAGCGCGCTGGGCCGGCCGCACCACCAGGCGACTGTTGTCGATGGTCAGACTCTGGCCGGCAACACCCTGCGGGCGCGTTAAGCTCAAGCTCACACTTTCGCCCGGCCAAGGCTGCCAGGTGGGCAGCCACTGCCCCTGGTCATCCTGATGATGTACGACCGCCAGACCCTTAAGTTCGGCATGCCATAGCGGCGCGATATCCGCGCGCCAGGTTTCCACCCAATCGTTAGTGGCGGGCGCAGTCAAGTTCAGCGGCGTGGTCTGGCTCAACACCGAGGTCCAGAAAAACTCGCTGTCGCTGGCGGCAAGATTGACCTGCACATGACCATCAACGACCCGCACATCGGCGCTGGTCACCGATTCGCCACTCAGGAGCGGAATGGCCAGCGCTGCGGCGCTATCGGGCGGCGTTAGCCGCGTCACCCGTGTTTCGACACGCCAATCCAGACCGAGTCGCAAGATCCGTTCGACACGAAAGAAGCCCGGCAGGGCGCGCGCTTCGAGCGTCTGCTCACCGCGCTGCGCATGCTGCGCGATACGGGTAAAGATGAGTTGCGGTTCAACGCCGCCGTCGGGGCGTTGACCGCTCACGCTCCAACCATCCAGCGTGACATCCAGATGCTGTGGCAGCAGCGGAAATGGCAATTGAAAGCTCGCACCATCGGGCACAGCGCCGCGCATATCGATGCGATGGCGGCCGGCGGCCAGCTCCAGCCACAACACCCCGGCCTCGTCACGGAACATGCCCCGCTGATCGGTGCCGTCGACAAACATGCTGTGTGGCAACCATTGTTCCGCACCACCCGGCAAGGGCACCGCGACCGCGCTCGCAGCGTGCACCTCGAGGCTCAAAAACAAAGTCTCCGCGCGCAGCTCGGCGCGCAGGCGCGGTAGCGACGCACAAGCGGGCAGACAATCCGGTGCGCGTGTCAGGCGGTTGGTGAGTTCCTGTAACAACGCGGCATCGGGCACGGCGGCAGCGGCCGCTGCCGAATGCAGACCGCCGCTCATGCACGCCCCTACCAGCACCATCAACACGCCAGCCCGTTGGCGCGCCAGCCACGCGCTCGAACCGCGCAGCGTATCGCGCAGAAACATCAGCATGAGGGCGGCCAACAACAACACACGCGTCGCCGCCAAGACCAAATTGACGCGCGGTGAGGTGAGATACAACTGCACCGTCTGGCCCTGTTTGACCGGGCCGCTCCA
The DNA here is from genome assembly GCA_031418675.1 of Pseudomonadota bacterium. Classification (GTDB taxonomy): domain Bacteria; phylum Pseudomonadota; class Gammaproteobacteria; genus JADJYF01. The sequence goes on along the minus strand of JANOXY010000711.1, from coordinate 15,859 downwards.
GGTGAGCGGCACGGTCACCCAATCCCAGGCCGGCAGACCGGGCCCGGTCTGAATGGTGGCATGGGGATCGATGTCGTGTTGTCCGGCAACGGGCCCGTTGAGGTTTTTTTGCGGCGCCACCGCGGCATCGGCGCCGCCCAGCATCATGCCCACGCCACTGCGCACCCGTTTGGCCGCCACATCTGCCTCGGCTATTGCGCCTGCCACCATGGATTCCTCGCTCACGGCCTCCTGCGCAGCGGGTGCTTGTGCGGCCGTGGCCATTGGGACCGAGTCGCCTGCAAGCACCTGGTTGGCGCGGGCCAACTGCGGAAACAGACCAATGCGCAGTTGCGTAATCATGAAACCCAGGCACAGCACCGCCATCACCGCCAATGCAGCATTGCGATAAGCGCCTATCAGCCGCCGGAAGCGGTTGGCCGGCAATACCTGGAGCAGCGCCTGAGCCACCAGCAGATGTACCCACACCTGACGTGGCGCGCCGCCCTCGTGCCAGATCAGCACCAAGGTCACCAGCCCAACCAGCGCCCAGCGCCGCCCGCACAAGCGCGCCATGGCGATCGTCACAATCAAGACCAGAAACAAATCGAGCAAGGTCCAGCGCTTGAGCCAGGTATCGGGAACATTGTCGACCCCACTTGCTGACCACAGCTGCCAGCCCGGCGGTAAATGCAGTCGCGCCGATAATTGTTTGACATCGAGCGCCCAGCCTATGGCCGGCAAAGGCCCGCGCATTAACCGTGAATCGGCCTGCAGATCGAGCGCGCCGCGCCGTACTTCAACACCACGCGTCGTTGGCCCGGACTGCGTGATGAATTGCGGTTCGCCATTCAAGCTTACCCGGCCCAGAGCCAGGTCGGGTCCGGCGTCCAGGCGCCATTGGCGCGTGATCTGACCCGTGAGGTGATCCTGTACCGTCAGTCCGCCACCGTCGAAGTCCAGCCACAAGTCGCGCTCGAGCCTGATCTGGTCCGGCTCGGGTTGCGGATCGCCACGCCGCTGTTCGACAAATTCCAAGGTGTCAGCGCGGGTCATGCGCCAGGTAGGGAGTCCCTGCCATTCGGACGGTGCGCTGGTCTGACGAGGGTCGATCTCACTGCCACCGCGCACTTCCACCAGGCGCAGGGCCGTGCGAGCGGCAAAGGCCCACACTTCTTCCTCGGGCCACGGCGCAGCAGCGCTGGGTGGTGCTAGTCGCGCGACCGCTGTCTGCTGGCGTGAGCTGAGTTCGATGCGCCAGTGGCCAGGACGCAATTGCACACGCAAAAGGCCATCCGCTTCCAGGCGCGCTGGCAGAGGGCTGTTCAACTGCATCGGCACCGCACCTTCGAGCAACATACCGACCGTGCTCCATTCGCGCTGCGACCCGGCGACATCGAGTTCCAGCACGGTGACAACGCTCATCGGTAAATCATCGATCAATTGCCGGTAGACCTTGCTGTCGACCCGATCACCTTCGGCCGCAGGACCCGCTTTTAACTTCAACCACAACTGACCACCGCGGGCGGCCACGATGCGTGGCGCCGGCAGGTCCTCGAGCTGCAATTGCACCAGACCCAGATCCGGCGGCACCTGCAGAACCTCGGGCAACTGCGACCATTCAAAACGACCGGCGACCTGGTGCCGGCCGGGTGCCAGTAGGATTGTCGGGCGCCCACCTTGCGCGATGACGACCGCCGCACTGCCGTCGACGCTCACTTGCTGAGGCCATTGACCATCACCACCAGGCAAGGCGACCCAGGCCCGCGCGTAGATGGCCAGCGCCATATCGAACTCGCCACCGTTGGCCGCCACCGAGACATGCAGTGGCCCACTCCAGTTACAACGCCGTTGGTCGCTATTAAAAAGATAAGGGCAATCGTAATCAGGTACGCCGTCCAAGGCCCATGACACCCACGGTGCGAGCTGCGCGGGAAGGTCGGCGGGCGCTACCCGTTCGACGGCCTCGCTATTGGCTGCCAGCAGCGTGATGCAAAAGACGACTATCGATCTCAAGGACATGGTTCCACTCCACGCTCGGCAAAGGACACGCCGCGACAGTGTAGCCGCAAGCGCACCAGCAACTGCGAGACCCCTACCCAAGCTTGCCCGTGCCATCAAGCTTGCGACCGCCGTCGCAACATCAATGCAAGGCGTCGGTCGGGCTGCGAGCGGGTTCGCAAATTCAAGCAACTCGCCTTGTCGCCGTGCGAAGTGCCGCCTAGCCTGCGCTCTAGAAAATTTTCTGAAACGGAAAGCACTGCTTTGAACATGACGACATCGCCACTCCCTCGCGCTGAGTCAGTGTTGCCACGCGCGGCTCGCGTGCTGATGGCCATCTGCGTGCTGCATTTCGCTGGGCTGACCTTCGCGGCCACCGCAGGCGAGCCTCCGACCCTGCCGGGCCTGGACGTCGTCGGCAAATCGCGCTGGACACCAACGGCCGTGCGCAAAGTGTTGCGCACCTTCGCTTTTGGCGGCCAGGCGAGCGACGCGCAAATCGACGCCTGGGCAAAAATGACGCCGCAGGCTGCCATTGTCGAGATGCTGAGCTTCTCCGAACACAACTTGAAACTCTCGCCTCCGGACAAAAAACTCGCCAAGGAAGCACTGGAACGTCGCCCCCAGACGCTGCGTGCGTTGGGCAATTTCTGGTCTTCGGGCAGCGCTGCCAACATGATCCCTGCAGACAATCGGGCCGACTACGCGCGTGCCAATTACGATGGTGTGATGTTGACCTGGTCCTTGGCCGCGCGCGTGCGCGGTGGCAATCCGTTCCGCCACCGTGTCGGTTACTGGGAAACCAATTTTCATCTGGCTGTTAATCACAATAGCGGCGTCTCAAACTATCAGCTGGTGCGCTACTACGACGATGTGATGGCTGCCCTCGGGCGCGGTGACGGCTACGACGCTGTCATCACCACTGCGGCCTTGTCGGCCGCCATCGCGCAGCACTATGACCATCGCAACAATCGTTTTTACGATGGCGAGTGCTACTGCAACGAAGACTTTGCGCGTGAATTTCATCAACTCGGATTTGGCGTGCTCGGTAGCGGTGACACCCTCTACCATGAACGTGTCTCGATCAAAAATACGGCTGCGGCACTGACCGGCATGTTGTTTACGAGCAACGAAGCCCCCAATGACTGGGAAGCGGAAAACGTCGTGTTCGGCACCGATGGGCATGTGCCAACAGCGGTCCCGATCCTGCACCACTCGATTTCCGGCGCGACAGCCCGCGAGAAAATTCGCAAGTTAGCGACCCACGACATCGTGCATCGAGAGAGTCTCGCTAACCTGCCGTTGATGATTGTGCAGAACTTCGCCGATGACAATATCTCTGCCACCGAGGCCGCAGCGCTGCGTACGGCCTGGCGCTCAATGGCCAAAAAAGATCTGCTGCGCTTCCTGCGCGCGTATGCCATCTCAACGCTGTATCACTCCACCACGCGGGTCAAACAGCTGACCAGTCTCGACCGCTTTATGATCGCCGCCAATCGCTTTGCCGATACCAATCTTGAGCACTACAACGACGTGCCCGAAATGTGGCGTCTGTATTACGAGGAAGAAGTCATACCTTTTGTGCCCTGGCACGATGTTTTCGGTCATCAGAACGGACCGGAAACCGCCGCTAGCGCCGAGTTGTTCCGCAAGAACTACCGGCGCGCGACTGATGCCAATTTCGGTGCGAGCGCGCAAGACCTCAACGGTCGAGAGCGGCTCAAGGATTGGCGCGCGACCATGCCAAAGGGCGACGGTTATTTTGTCGGCGCGACCGCCGAATGGTTGTGGGAACGTTTTGTCTCGGACGGTCTGAAAAATTTCGGTCCACTGGAGCGTGCCCATGTTTATGCGCTGCTCGGCTACGGACGTGATCTCGCCGCCGTATTACACCGCAACACCGCGGACGTGGCAGTGACGCTGGCCGAACTCAAACAAGGCCCCGGCAAGGCCTGGCTCGCCAAAGCCACAAACTTGCGACTGCCGTTGGAAAATTCTGATGAAGATATTCGTCTGCGCACCAATGACCGTATAGGCGCGGCTGTTGATTTCATTATCGCCACGCCATTTATGCTCGCCGAGGAAGGACGTTGAAAATGGATCATCAAGCTTCACGCCGCCGCTTTTTGCGCAACAGCCTGGCGCTGGCGACTGTTCTTGGCAACGGCTTGCCGCTGGGCATGAGTCAGGTCAAGGCTGACGGCTTCGCTACGCTCAATCATCCGTTTCTGGCCAACATCATGCTCAATGGCGGCCCTGATATGCGCCATCTGCTGATGCCGGCGTTTTCGTCGGTGGAAGGCAGTTACGGCCGCGAATTCTGGCGCGCGCGTGTCTCCTCCCAGGGTGGTGAAGACACGGTCGCTGCACTGGATGCGCGCTGGAATGCAAACTATCTGCCCGCCAGCAGCGGCGGCACGCAGTTCGGCATACTGAAAGAGGCCGATTGGCTGCACGAGATGTGGAACGCCGGCAAAGTAGCGGTGATCTGTGGCGTACTCAACGACACTTCGCGGGATCACGAACTCGCCACGCGCATGATGGAGATGGGCAATCGCCAGGCCAACAAATTCAGCTTCGGCTCGGGCTGGGGCGGACGTCTCGCGCAAGCCACCAACAGTAATGTCGTGGCCTTGACGACTTCACCGCGTCGTTTTTCCTTCTGCCCCAATCCCAACGCGCCGCAGGATCTCACTCGTATCGACAACCGACGCTTGATTCCGGCCGCCAATATGCGCGAGATAGCCCTCGCCGACGCGTCCTCCGATAGCGATTACAGCCAGACCAGCGACCAGCTCAAGCGCGGCCTCAAACACTACTACGCACAACGCCGCGCAACGGTGAGCAGGAATTCGGTCTACCATCAATTTTTCGAACACGAACGCAAGTTACGCGAACTCGGCAGCGTCATCGATGCGCGCCTGGCGACCGTAGCGACCCCCGATGCGATGAACGCCTGGTTTCAGGACGGCTCCGAGATCGGCTACGACGTCGCCTTGCAGACGCGCAATCTCTACGATGCCCTGGCCTGCAACGATTTGCTCGATATCCGCATCGCGTCCCTGGATTTTAATGGCTGGGATACCCACGACGACCAGAGCACTGAATTTGCCGCCAATGTCAAAACACTGCTGGGCACCAACGGTGCGCTGGCCACGCTCTACAACGAACTCGGTAACGTCGACCTCCAGACCCGCGCCAACACGGTATTTCTGCTGGGTGGCGAATTTGGTCGCCAGTTGGCCTCCAATGGCGGTGGCGGTACCGATCACGGCGAAGGTCTGGTCAGCCTGTTGATCGGCGACAGTGTGCAGGGCGGGGTCTATGGCACCATGTTCCCGGAAGAGGAGCTGGCGCGTTTCGCTGAAGAATCGGCGCAAGTCGAGGGGGTCAACGCCATCGATCACGTTTTCGGCCGGGTCGCCGAGTGGGTCATGCCAGGCACCAAGACCCAGGTCTTTCCCAACGGCGCCGACGCTCCGCTTGAAACGGGCCTCGATCTGTCAGGATTATTTAACGCATGAAGCACACACGCCTTACGCGCCTGCGCGTAGTTCTATTGGCCGCAATATTGGCCGTTGCGCCCGCCTGGCTCCTAGCCGACGACCAGCCGGCGGGCGCTCAAGCGGCCGACCTCGAAACTCGGGCCAGCGAGCTCGAAGCTAAAATCGACAAGGAGTGTTTGAAGGTAGCAGTGCCGGCTCGGCCGCTGTGTCGCAAACAGATGGGTCAGGCCGCCGCGCAGCTGCGCGAGCGCGCACAACGAGCGCACTGATAACGAGCCTGGCTGAGGCCGGCGCAAGCCCCATCCGAGCGCCATAACGGGCGCCAGCGGTCAGCTCCCGAGGCCTAACCGGTGGGTCCACCGCCATTGACGAAGATCGTCTGGCCGGTGCAGAAGCTCGCCACATCGGACACCAGCATCGCGACCATCGCCGCGATCTCTTCGGGCTGGGCGGCCCGCCCCAGGGGGATCGATTTCAAAAACGCCTGGGCCTTGGTCTCGCCCATGACATCGAGCGCTTCTTGCAGCATGGCGGTCATGGTCGGCCCGCGCGCCACACAGTTGACGCGGATGTTGTGCGGCCCTTCTTCCTTGGCGAGCACGGCCGTTAATGCTTCGACGGCGGCCTTGGAGATCGCGTAAGCACCAAAATTCGCCGCCAGTCGATTGGTGATATTGGACGACAGATTGATGATATGTCCCTGGCGTCGGCTACGCATGTGGGGCACCACCGCCTGCACCATGTGCCAAGTGCCGTACAGATTGATCTCCACGGTACGCTGCCACTCCGCAGCTCGCCCATCGGCGATGCTTGCACCGCTGGGGCCAACACCGGCGTTGTTGATGAGCATGTCAATCTGGCCCCAGATCTCGAGCGCCGTCGCGGTCAGCGCGCGACAAGCGCTGGGTACAGTGACGTCGGCTTGCAGCGCGCACGCTTGTCCACCCGCTGCGACGATTTCTTGCACCACATCCATGGCGGCGTCGGCGCGCTCAACATAGTTAAGCAGAATACGACAGCCGTCTTGCGCCAATTTAAGTGCAATCGCACGGCCGATGCCACGCGACCCACCCGTCACTATCGCCACACGGGCTGGTGAACCCATACCTGTCCCCCGCTCAAATTGCTTCCCCAAGACACGCGAGGTGTGCGTTCAGGTCCCCATACGCAACATCGCCGCATTGGTCATGTATTGATTGACCATGTCGCCTTCGGGATCGAGCTGCGTCTTCCAGTTGCCACGACATTGTTCGGCTTGATGGAAGCGCGTGACCTTGTTGCTCTGCACGTCGTGGCTTATCGCCCAGTCCCAGCTCCAGTCCGGGCGACCATCGCGGGTCAGAATTTTTTTATCGCCGGCGACACGCTGACCACCACCGCCCTCGAAACCCTTCCACGCTTCGCCACGCCGATCGTAAGACACCGCCTGCACTGGCGTCATATTGCGTGCATCAACATAGATACGCCGCTTCGAGAGCGGCGCGCGCGGGTAGCCAGTGGGCTCACCCTCGAACACGATCACTTCGGGGATCAGTTCCTTGCCAACGTAGTAGTAAGTGTGGCCCTGGCCACCGCCCACGGTGCCGGGCTCCCAGTTGCTGTTCTGCGCTTGCCATTGTTTGGAGCTCGAGCCCAGAAAGGGACCACGATGAATGATCTTGAAGTTACCCCAGGTCAGCATCGGATCACCCGCCGCCCAGGCATCGGACAGATACAGATTCATACCCGGCATGTAGGGTTCAAAGCGCTGATTGGACGGGAATCGGCGGACACGCTGGAACTGCGGCAGATAGCCAAACAGTTCGGGAAATTTACGCTGGTCGTAATCCCAGATGCTGAGAAAGCAGGAGCCTTTGACGTCCTGCGTGTGGGTAAACCAAACGGACTGCAAACGCGTCTTGTCTTCATACCCGGCCAGATAAGGCCCGCCCGCATCGGCGTGGACCAGACCCGTGCACTGCTGCTCGGCCCACACAAAATCGTATTCGTATTCGCGATTGCCTTCGGCGCCGAACACCAGCGATGGGATCGCATAGACCGCACGATCATGGCGGCCCCAGCTCAAGGTCAGGTTTGCGATGACATCGGCGCCCGTTTGGGCATCGGGAAATGGCAAGCCCCCGATCCAGGGTCGACCATCGCCGTTGGTAATATTGCCTTCGCTGTCGAAACGCGCCTGTCCCTGGTTCTTCAGGGTGGCATCGAAAAAATAAGGGGGATACATCGCATCAGCCCGATGTTCGGCGCTCTGGATGAAAAATTTGCGGCCATCCTGTTTCACTTCCTGAAATAGAATGGGATCAACCAGGTCCTGGACCAAATCGATGCTATCGGCGTCGATCACGTCGCCAGCTTTTACACGTCCCTTGGTGAAAGCCTCGATGTCGAGCAATTCTTCAGGATAGGCGCGTGTGATCTCGGCACTGCGACAGATCTCGGGCCACAGCCCAGCGAGCACCCCAGCCGCACCAAAACCGCGGGCGGTCTGCGTTAGAAAATGGCGACGGGCAAAATCGAAATCGAATTTCCTGATATGCACAAGGCTGCCTCCCAGGGAAAGGGTTGGCTCGTCGCAAGAGCGCGACAACTAGAGCATAGCAGTATCAGTGCTGCACGCTGCTGCGTGTCGCGCAGCGTGTACGGCAGGGCCCCGCTTCTACGGACCACCGGTTGCGATCAGAGCGGGGCTGCTGGGTGGTTCCAGCATGGCTTCAACGCGGCGCGCGGCTGCTTCGCAGCCGGTCAGGCTGCGTGCCACCTTGAGTTTTTGTTTGACCGATTGCTCGCGACCTTCGAGGTGCCGCAGCACAGCGCGGGTCAGGACACCACAGGCCTCGATCATATGGGTCTCGGCCGCGACCAGCGCTGGGTCGGCGGCGGCAAAATCTTCGCGCAGCGGAAAACGATCGAGCAAGGCGTCGGCGACGCGACTCTCATAAACGAACACACGCTCGGCACGCGCCTCCATGTCCTCATCTGCATGTTGCTCGACGCGCGCAGCGGTGGCGTGCGTGGGCGCAGATACCAGCGTGCTGCAGCCGCCCAGGCTCACCAGGTCAGCCGCCAGAGCGACTACGGTGAGCTTGCGATACCAGGATGATGCACAGACCGTCATAGCTGCTTACTTCCCTTGGATCGCCGCTGCAGCGATCCGGTCACGTGTTTAATGATAGCGGGCGGCGAGCCACGAAACAGAGTGAATACGCCGCAGTGTGAAATACACCTCATGGGTGGCGCCCGTGCGCCGCGCCGTGGCACGCGCGTGAATTTTTCGATCACTTCGGCGCGGTGTTTTTCCACCTTTGCTGGTGTCTTAGCGGCGGCGGTAAGCGACGCTTGAGCGACGGCCTGACAGCATCATTTCCATTGCGCTCGAGCGACTCGGTATAGTGGCGGCGATGAGCACCGACGCCGCTTCCAGCACCACGCCTCCAGCACTGCGCGTCGAACGTGAACTGCTCGCCCTGGTCGATGCCGTGGCGGGTGAACTGCATCGTGGGCACGATGGCCTCGCCGCAGCTGGACTCGACAGTTCGCTGGAACGGGATCTGGCCATTGACAGCTTGGCGCGGGTCGAACTTGGCCTCCGCATCGAGCGTCACTTCGGTCACAGACTCAGCGACCAAAGTCTGTTCGAAGCCGACTCCCCACGCGAACTGCTGTTGGCCCTGGCTGCCACCACCGGCGTCACCGAGCCCCACTTCACTGCACGGTCCGTCACAGCCCGTGCCCACGATGCCGCAACGGGCTTGCCGAAGGACGCACGCAACCTGATCGAGATGCTGGCCTGGCATGTCGAACACCATGGTGAGCGCACCCATATCCAGTTTTTCGACGATAGTGACGACGGCCCGACCTTGAGCTACCGCGGGCTGTGGCACGGCGCGGCCCAGGTCGCTGCCGGTTTGCAGCGCTGCGGTGTGGAGCTCGGTGCACGGGTAGCCTTGATGCTGCCCAGTGGCACGGACTACTTCTTCGCCTTTTATGGGGTGCTGCTGGCCGGTGGGGTACCGGTGCCCATTTATCCGCCCGTGCGCCGCGCGCAACTCGAAGAGCATCTGCGCCGTCAGGGTCGCATTCTGGCCAACTGCCAGGCGACGGTGATGATCACAACCGGCGATGCGCTAGGGGTGTCACGCTTGCTGACCGCCGCAGTGGCGAGCCTCGAGGTGGTCACCACGGTCGAACAATTGAGTCAGCACGGTGCTCAATTCGAGCGTGCCGCGCCGCCCGCCGAGGCCATGGCCTTCCTGCAGTACACCTCGGGCAGCACCGGCGACCCCAAGGGCGTGGTGCTGTCCCACGCCAATCTGCTCGCCAATATCCGTGCCGATGGTCAGGCCTTGGCCGTGCGGCCTACGGACGTGTTCGTCAGCTGGCTGCCGCTGTATCACGACATGGGACTGATCGGTGCGTGGTTAGGCAGTCTCTATCACGGTGTGACAATGGTGAGCATGTCGCCACTGAGTTTCCTCGCCCGTCCGCAGCGTTGGTTGTGGGCCATGCATCGTTATCAAGGCAGCTTGTCCGCCGCCCCCAATTTTGCCTTTGAGCTGTGTGTGTCACGCATCGCCGCTGCCGATGTGGAAGGTTTGGATCTCAGCAGCTGGCGGCTGGCGCTCAATGGTGCCGAGGCCATCAGCGTCAAAACCATGGAGGCCTTTTGCGCGCGTTTTGCGCGCTATGGCTTCCGGCGCGAAACCATGTTGCCGGTGTATGGCTTGGCCGAATCCGCCGTGGGTCTGGCCTTCTCACCACTCGGCCGCGGACCGCGGGTTGAGGTCATCGCGCGCGAGCGCCTGGCGCGGGAGGGTCGCGCTGACATTGCACCTGCAGGTATGCCCGACGAACTCACACGCAGCATCGTCGCCTGTGGTGTACCACTGCCTGGGCATGAGATCCGCGTGGTCGACGACGCCCGCCGCGAGTTGCCCGATCGCCGCGAGGGCAGCGTACAGTTTCGTGGTCCGTCGGCAACGCTGGGCTATTGGAATAATCCGGCAGAAACGGCGCGCCTGCGTGGCGCCGATGGATGGTTGGACACGGGTGATCGCGCTTATCTGGTTGCCGGTGAGTTGTACCTGACCGGACGCAGCAAGGACATCATCATCCGCGCCGGACGCAACATCTATCCGGCCGAACTGGAAGACGCCATCGGCGCACTGGAAGGTATACGCCAGGGCCATGTCGCGGTGTTTGGCTCGACCGACCCCCATAGCGGAACCGAGCGCGTGGTGGTGCTGGCAGAAACCCGCAAGCGCACGCCGGAATCCCGCGCCGCGCTGGAGGCCGCGATCAAACACCTGGCCGTCGATCTCATCGCCACACCGCCCGAGGTCGTGGTGCTGGCGCCACCGAATACCGTATTACGCACCTCGAGCGGCAAGATTCGACGCAGCGCCTGCCGCACCCTCTATGAAGAGGGTCGCATCGGCACCACCGCCAGCGCCGTGTGGCTGCAGATAACACGCCTGGCACTGGCCGGCGTGCGCCCACAGTTGGAACGCGCCTGGCGTAAGGCCATGACCTGGCTGTATGCGATCTACGCCTGGTGTGTTTTTGTGCCGCTGGCCGTGACCGCCCTGCTACTCACGCTGTTGCCGCTGCCAACGCGTGTGTTGTGGCCTAGCGTGCGTGCGCTGACCCGTGCACTGGCGCTACTCACTGCCACACCCCTGCACTGTGACGGACTGCATGAGATCCCGCCCCGCGGTCAAGCCGCGGTGTTGGTGGTCAACCATCAAAGTTATCTCGACGGTATGTTGATGCTGGCCGTTTTGCCGCGGCAGCCGCGTGTGCTGGTAAAAGCTGAGCTACGCGGGTCGGCGCTGCTGGGGCGCGCACTGACACGCCTTGGTGTGCTGTTTGTTGAACGCTTTGATGCCGCCGCCGGTGTTGCCAGTACGGCGGCCGCGAGCGAGGCCCTGGACGCCGGGGAAATGCTGGTGGTATTTCCCGAAGGCACGTTCAAACGCATGCCCGGGCTACTGCCGTTTCACATGGGCGCTTTTACCATCGCGGCCCAGGCCGGCGTGCCACTCATCCCGGTGGCGCTGCGCGGTACGCGTTCGATACTGCGCGCGGGCTCGTGGTTTGTGCGCCATGGTCGCATCGCAGTTCAGGCCGGTGCGCCGCGGCGCGCCAGCGGCGCTGGCGCGGTCTGGAGCGAGGCACTGGTGTTACGCGACGCTGCGCGCGCTCACATCCTCGCCCATAACGACGAGCCGGATCTGAGCTATGAGTCGAATGCCGTGAGCGCCGACTGAAACAGCACCCGCTCAGCGCGAAGGCTTGGATGCTGCTTGCCCCGGTCGCACCAGATCGAACCGATCGGTAGTACGGGTGTAGCTGAATCCCGCCATGCGTCCCACCGGTCGCAGCTTGTCGACGTCGATGCGAAAGTCATTGAAGTATTCGTCATCAATGTGAAAGCGCACCACTTCACCGATCACCAGTGAGCCGCCCATGGGCAGACTGCTCATCTCAATGATCTGACGCAGTTTGCACTCCATGGCGATGTGCGATTCTTTGACTCGCGGTACCGCCACCACATCGCTGGGAATGGGTGTCAGACCCGATACTTCGTACTCGTCTATCTCCGGCGGAAACTCCGCCGAGGTTTCGTTCATCTGGCGCACGATGTCTTCCGACACCACATTGACCACAAACTCGCCGAGCCGCTCGGCGTTGTTGAGCGTGTCCTTGCGCCGGCCATCCAGACTCAGGACCGGCGCGAAGGCGATGGCGGGTGGGTTGGCGCTGACCGCGGTAAAAAAGCTGAAGGGTGCGAGGTTGTAGATACCATCGGCACCCATGGTCGACACGAAGGCGATCGGGCGTGGCACGATGGAACCGATCAGCAGTTTATACAAATTAAACGGATCGGTCGTTTTTGGATCGATGACCATGGGTCGCCTCTTGTCTTAACTAAGTCCAACCAGTGCGTTTTTGCACCGGCGTTATCTCATGCACGTGCGAGCGCTGCTGCAATCGCAGCGCCAAGTTCTGCTGTGTTACCACGCCCGCCTATGTCACGGGTCAGGGGTGCGTGGGCTGGGCCGGCCCGCAATACGACTTCGATGGCGCTCAGCACCGCCGCCGCAGCAGCGCGCTCGCCGAGATGCTCGAGCATCATCGCACCACACCAGATTTGGCCAATGGGATTGGCAATGCCCTGTCCCGCGATGTCGGGCGCCGAACCGTGCACCGGTTCAAATAAACTCGGATAGCGTCGTTCAGGGTTGATATTGCCCGACGGCGCCACGCCTATGGTGCCGGTACAGGCCGGTCCCAAGTCCGAGAGGATATCGCCAAATAAATTGCTCGCCACCACCACATCAAACCAATCCGGATGCAGCACAAAATGCGCCGTCAGAATATCGATGTGGAACTTATCGACTTTGATGGCCGGATAGTTCGCTGCCATCGCCGCCACTCGCTCGTCCCAATAGGGCATGCTGATGAACAGGCCATTGGATTTGGTCGCCGAAGTTAGGTGCCGGGCGGGGCGCTGCGAGGCGAGCTCGAAAGCGTATTTCAGAATGCGGTCAACACCGATACGCGTCATGACCGTTTCCTGGATCACCACTTCGCGCTCAGTACCGGCAAACAGCCGTCCACCAACGTTGGTGTACTCCCCTTCGGTATTTTCGCGCACCACCAGAAAATCTATTTCGCCCGGCGCGCGGTCAGCCAGGGGACTCTTGATGCCGGGCAGCAGACGCACCGGGCGCAGATTCACGTACTGATCAAATTCGCGCCGGAACAGCAGCAGCGAGCCCCACAGGGAAATGTGATCGGGCACCGTGGCCGGCCAGCCCACGGCGCCAAAATAGATCGCGTCAAACGCCTCGAGCGTTTTGAACCAGTTGTCCGGCAGCATCTTGCCGTGACGTGCGTAATAAGCGCAGCTTGAGAAATCGAACCACTCCCAGTGCAACTCAAACCCGAAGCGCTGTGCGGCGACCTCAAGCACCCGCACACCTTCGGGCAAAACTTCCTGCCCGATACCATCCCCGGGAATGACGGCAATGCGATGTTTGCTCATGAAGGTCTCAGAATGTGCGCCGGCCAGCCGCTTCAATCACTGTCGATCGACGCGGCCAGCGCCGGCGGATAACGATTACCGGCAACCTTGTGAGGCGCAAACAGCTGATTGAGGGTTTCGCTCTCGGCATCGCTGAGCGAGATCGCGGCACCGCCCATGTCTTCTTCCAGATACGCCACATGTTTGGTGCCGGGAATCGGCGCGATACCCGCACCTTGGGCAATCAGCCACGCCAGGGCGACTTGCGCTGCGCTGTAACCCCGCGCGGCCGCGAACGCTTCAAGCTCCGCCACGAGGGCGCGGTTGGTCTTGAAATTGTCCCCCAGAAAGCGCGGCATATCGGCGCGCAGGTCGCTCTTGGGCCAGTTGTTGCAGTCATTGATGCGGCCGGTCAGCATCGCGCGCCCGACCGGACTAAAGGGCACAAACCCGATGCCAAGTTCACGACAGGTCGGCAGCACATGGCCTTCCGGATCGCGTGTCCACAGGGAATACTCGGACTGCACCGCCGAGATCGGATACACCGCATGGGCGCGTCGCAAAGTCTTGGAAGAAATCTCCGACAAACCCAGATGGCCAATCTTGCCCGCTTTCACCAATTGCGCCATGGCACCAACGGTATCTTCAATCGGCACATTCGGATCGAGGCGGTGCAGATAGTAGAGATCGATATAGTCGGTCTTGAGACGTTGCAGGCTCTCGTCGCAGCGTGCCGCCACCCGGTCGGGATGGCCGTCCACTCCGCGCCTGCCATCGTCGTACTTGACGATGCCGAATTTGGTGGCCAGTTTGAACTCGTGGCGGCGCGGGCCCAGCACACGACCCAGCAGCTCTTCGTTGTGACCGAAGCCGTAAACACTGGCAGTGTCGAAAAAAGTCACGCCGAGATCGAGTGCGCGATGCAGGGTCCGCTCGGACTCCGCCGGATCGGCCTCGCCATAGGACTGCGACATGCTCATGCAGCCCAGCCCAATGACCGAGACCTCGAGCTGACCGAGTTTGGTGGTTTTCATGGTGTTCCCTCCTGGCGCTAGCGGTCACAGGCCGCTATGCAAAACGGCCTGAACTATAGCACTCCGCCTATTGGCTACCCGCGCCATGCCTCGTATCGCACTCCCGACCTCGCTATATTTCACCTCACTGAAGCTCCAGGGCTCAGCGCGAAAGATAGGAACAAATCAGGGGAACACTATGGATCTTGGACTCAAAGGCAAACGTGCCATCGTGACCGGCGCAACCCGCGGCATTGGCCGCGCCATCGCCGAACAATTGGTCAAAGAAGGATGTGCGGTTGCGATCTGTGCGCGCCAGGCCGCCGCCGTTGCCACCGCCGTCGGTGAGTTGAAAAAACTTGGCGGTGCTGATGCCAAGGTCTGCGGCGGCGTGGCGGATGTCGCGAGTCGTGCGGCCGTGGATGCTTGGGTCGCCGCCAGCGCGCTGGAACTCGGTGGTATTGATATCGTGATCGCCAATGTCAGTGCCTTGGCCGGCGCACCCGGTGAAGACAGTTGGCGCGCGGGCATGGAAATCGACGTGCTCGGCACCGTGCGCACCGTCGAGTCCGCCCTGCCCCACTTGGAAAAATCAAACGCCGCAGCGATTGTCGCGGTGTCCTCCACGGCTGCGCTCGAAGCCTTCGGTGGGCCGCGCGCTTACAACGCGGTGAAAGCAGCGGTGATCAATTACGTGTCCAATCTCGCCACCCAGCTGGCAGCAAAAAATATCCGCGCCAACACGGTCTCACCGGGCACGATCTATTTCGACGATGGCGTGTGGGGTACGCGCAAGCGCGACATGCCAGCGATCTATGAAGCGGCGCTGGCACAAAATCCCATGGGCCGCATGGGCACGCCGGCCGAAGTGGCGAACGCGGTGGTTTTTGTCGCGAGCCCGGCGGCCAGTTTTGTGACCGGCGCTAATCTGGTGGTAGACGGCGGATTTACGCGGCGGGTGCAGTATTAATCCGCGGGTTAAATGAAAACCAGCCGCACTACGCAGACCGAGGTGTGCGCTGGCGCAAGCTTCAATTCATCCCTCTATGCCTGTCGTCTGGCAGCGTCCTTGCGCCAGGCGTGAAGACGCACTTATCCTGCGACCTTACGTCGAGGATCTCCCATGCCTGATCTATTCAGTCCCTACACGCTCAAGGGTGTGACCTTACGCAACCGCATCGCCATGTCGCCGATGACCATGTACCGCTCGGTGGATGGCCTCATGAACGACTTCCACATCATGCTCATGGGCTCGCGCGCGGCCGGCGGCTTCGGCCTGGTATTTACGGAGCAGCTCGCCATCACACCCAATGGTCGCACCAGCGTCAGCTGCG
>JANOXY010000710.1:0-3395 GCA_031418675.1 Pseudomonadota bacterium | reverse complement strand
ATAGAGTTCGGTCTTGGAACCGCGCAGGCGCAGGTGCGGGTCGATCTCAAGAGAAAATAAATGTTCGCGCTGCTGGCTGAGTTCAGCGGCGCGGGCATGGCAGTCGGCGACGATTTCAGACACGTTCACAAGCTCGGGCTGGGGCACACGGTCCTCACGCTCGAGATTGGACAACAGCAACAATTCTTCGACCAACTGTCGCATGCGTTCGGCGTGAGCGCCCATTTGCGCGAGCGCCGGTCGCCATGCGGGCGGGGCAAGATCGGCCTGGGCCTCGAGATTTTCCAGGTAGCCGCGAAACACTGTGATCGGCGTGCGCAATTCGTGGGAAACATTGGCGACAAAATCGCGACGGATCTCGTTGGCGCGATGCAGCTGGGTGATGTCACGCGCGACCAGCAGTTGTTGATCCCGACCGTAGGGGGCGAGCAATAGGCTCAGATAGTGTTTGGAGTCGGTGGGGCTCTGGATCTCAATGGCCTGCGCCTCGCGCGGCCCTTCGAGAAAAGCGCGCAGCGCCGGCAGACGGACCAGGTTGGTGATCCGTTGGCCAACGTCTTCGGGCCAGCGGATGCCGAGATCGCGCCGCGCCGCGGCGTTCGCCCAGCGCACCTCACTACGCGCGTCGAGTACCACCGTCGCGTCGGGCAGGGCACGGGTGGCCTGCTGGAACTGCTTCAGATAATTGGCAAGTTTCTTCTTGCGCCGCTTGTGCCGCTCACGCAGATAGTCGATTTCCAGCGACAGCTCTTCGAAGGCACCTGGCGCTTCCGGCGGTTCGTGGGTTTTGTGATTGCGCAGCCAGCTGAGCAGGCGCTCAAGCTTGGTGTGCAGCCAGATGATGTAGCCGACCGCCGCCAGCAACAGGCACCACTTGGTGTAGCCAAGCAAGGTGCCGACCAGTAAAGCGGAGAGAAAAATCGCGGCAAGGCGCCAGGCATCGCGTTGCTGCATAGGGAGCGGCCTGCTGTTCCAGTCGGGCGATTATCGTACTTTCGAATGCCCGGATGAAGCCGCCGCTGGCCGGCCTCTGGCGCCGGCTCAGTCGAACATCACCGAGAAGCGGTAGCCGACACTGCGCACGGTCTGGATATAGGACTCGCAGCCATAGGGCTCAAGTAACTTGCGCAGGCGGCGAATGTGCACGTCAACGGTGCGCTCTTCGATGTACGCATGGTTGCCCCACACACTATCGAGCAGCTGCGTGCGTGAATAGACCCGTTCCGGATGGGTGATAAAAAACTGGAGCAGACGGAATTCCGTTGGCGACAGCTCCACTGTACGGTTATTGGCCAGCACGCGGTGGGTCTGGGAATCGAGTCGGATGGCGCCGATCTCGATCACGTCCTCCTCACCGATCTGGCCCGTGCGCCGGATCACCGCCCGCACCCGCGCCAGCAGTTCGCGGGTCGAGAAGGGCTTGGTGATGAAGTCGTCGGCGCCCGTATCGAGGCCTTTGACCTTGTATTTTTAGCAGCAGCGTGGGGTCAGCATGAAGAAGGGAATGGCGGTGTTAGTAGGGTCACGCTTCAAGCGCCTGGCGAAGTCCACGCCGCTGATGCCAGGCAGCATCCAGTCGAGCAGGATGAGGTCTGGAATCATGGTGCTCATGGCGTTGTGGGCTTCTTCGACGTCGCCGGCTTCGAGAAAGTTGTAGCCGTCGCTCGCCAGGGTGAAGCCCAACATCTGGCGAATCGCCGGTTCGTCTTCAACGATGAGAATATTAGCCGCCATGCGCTGCTACCGTGTTTTCGAGCTGTTTTTAGTAAGTGACATATTTACGTTGGATTTGTGACATGCGGATGAAACCTCGGCGATTCCAGCTGCTTGGGTGCTCCGGGTCGGGGCGGCGCGCAGGAAAAATTCCCGCTGTTAACGCCGCGCTGGAGTGCGATCGGAGCTCGCGGCGCGGCCCTGCGCCAGCCTAAGATCAGGCCACGCCCAGCGCCTCCACTATGGGGCCTGGTGCGCACTTTCCCCTAGGACCAAGACAAAGGAGACATGGATATGTCCACTGCAAAACGCCTGCTTGTTCTCTTTCTGCTGCTCATGTCCTGCGCCGCAGGCGCGGCCGAGCCTGTCAATCTCAACTCGGCCTCGGCCGATGCGATAGCCGCCGGCATGGTCGGCATCGGGCCGGCCAAGGCCCAGGCCATCGTTGAGTACCGAGAGGCCCATGGGCCTTTCAAAACCGTTGATGACTTGCTTCAGATCAAGGGTATCGGAGCGGCCACCCTGGACAAAAACCGCGAGCGCGTGACGGCCGCCTCAGCACCCTGAGCAGTTTTTACCCTCCTCGCGTCGCCGAGGCCTGGCCGGTTCGTGTCACGAACCGGCTGTTTTTTTGCGCGAAAAATAGCCCTCCTGTATGCTCACCGGCCCAGCAATTCCGACCCTCACCACCGCCCATGGACGTGCGTGGTGAAGCGGCTGTCGCGGGCCCACCAGACTTCAAGCGAAAGGGCGTTTAAGCGTGCGCGAACAATTCAAGCGCGAGCTCCTGACCGAACGTTATGAGCCGGCGACCATCGAACCGGTCGTTCAACAGCATTGGCACGAGCGTCAAACCTTCAAGGTCAGCGAGGACCCAGCCAAGGAAAAGTTCTACTGCCTGTGTATGTTCCCCTACCCCAGCGGGCGCCTGCACATGGGCCATGTGCGCAACTACACCATTGGCGATGTGATTGCCCGCTATCAGCGCATGCAGGGTAAAAACGTGCTGCAGCCCATGGGCTGGGACGCGTTTGGGCTGCCCGCCGAAAATGCCGCGATTGAGAACAATGTGCCGCCGGCGCGCTGGACCCGCGACAACATCGCCTACATGCGTGGCCAGCTGCAGCGTCTGGGCTTCGCTTATGACTGGAGTCGCGAGCTCGCGACCTGCAATCCCGAGTATTACCGCTGGGAACAGTGGTTTTTCACCCAGCTCTACGAAAAGGGCTTGGTCTATCGCGCCACCGCGGTGGTGAACTGGGATCCGGTGGATCAGACCGTGCTCGCCAACGAACAGGTCATCGACGGTTGTGGCTGGCGCTCGGGTGCGCCGGTCGAACGGCGCGAGATCCCGCAGTGGTTTTTGCGCATCACCGCCTACGCCGACGAATTGCTCGAAGAGCTCGATCGCATGGACGAGTGGCCGGAAGCGGTCAAAACCATGCAGCGCAACTGGATCGGGCGCTCCCAGGGACTGCAGATCCGCTTTGCATTGTCCGACGGCAGTGGTGACCTGGAGGTCTTCACGACCCGCCCCGATACCTTGCTGGGTGCGACCTATATGGCGGTTGCGCCCGAACATCCGCTGGCCGTGGCAGCTGCGGCACGGGATCCGGCGGTTGCCGAGTTACTCGAGTCCTGCAAGCGTCAGTCCACCTCCGAAGCGATCATGGAGACCATGG
>JANOXY010000709.1:0-7441 GCA_031418675.1 Pseudomonadota bacterium | reverse complement strand
GCCATGGCGGCGCCGATCGCCGCGAAAATGGAGCCGGTGACCCCCTCCGAGATACCCAGGTGTTCACGGAGATGTTCAAGCGCGTTGGTGAAGATTTCAGCGGCAGCCAGAATCAGCAACAGTGTGAGCAGAATTTCCAACCAGATCGGCATGCGTCGCTCGTATATGGGGGACTTTCGAAAGTTTTGCGGGTAGTGCGCGACCGCGTCGCGCATTGCCTTCCCGGGTCATGAGATCGGGTGGGTGCCTGCGCACAACTTAAGCAAGATGATCCGTGGTCGCTCCGGCATCCTGGTTAATTCGCGACGATCAGCAAGGACCGCGCTGCTGCGATCCCAGGCCAGCCGCCGCTGGCGGCTTGCGGGTAGACGGGGTCGACGCTGTGACGGTCGACACGCACCCCAGCACTGCGCTCGCATTTGCTCAAGCTTGTGACGATAGGCGCGGGATGCATAGACGAGCGTGTTGAATTGCCGTGCATCAGCCTTCGGTGTAGGCTCCGCGCCTCGCTCCGGTATGGTCCGGCGTTCGCGCCCGCGGGCGCGCATTCAATGCAATGTTTGGTTTGCGTCCTATGTTGAGTATTCACGCCGGGCTGACCCTGGTGGTCATCGTCGCTATTTTCGGCAGCCTGGCGCTGACCCAGCTGGCCACCGATCTAGTGATGCTGGCCGGCCTGACGGTGCTGCTAATTGGTGGCGTGCTCAGTCCGCGCGAAGCGCTGGCTGGTTTTGCCAACGAAGGCGTGATGACAGTTGGAATCCTCTATGTGGTCGTCGCCGGTCTGCGCGACACTGGCGCAATGTCGGCACTGGCCCAGGAATGGTTTGGCCGGCCTCGCAGCGTGGCCGCCGCGCAGTTGCGCATGATGTTACCGGTCGCGGGTATGTCGGCGTTCATGAACAATACGCCGCTGGTCGCGGCGATGTTGCCCGCTGTTTCAGACTGGGGGCGACGTCTGCAGATCCCCTTGTCGCAACTGCTGCTGCCCTTGAGTTATGCCGCCATACTCGGTGGTCTGTGCACGTTGATCGGCACCAGTACCAATGTCGTTGTCGCGGGTCTGATGCGAGACGCGGTGGCGGCGGGTACGGTGAGCAGCCGCCTGTCATTTTTTACGCTGACCCCCATCGGTCTGATGTGCGCCGCGGCAGGGCTGGCTTACATCGTGCTGACCACGCGCTGGCTGCTGCCAAAACGCGGTTCACCCTTGCGCGATGGCGGCGACCCGCGTGCCTATACCATTGAGATGATGGTCATCGCCGATGGCCCGGTTGCCGGCCGGAGTATCGAAGAGGCGGGCCTGCGTCATCTGCCTGGCAGCTATCTGGCCGAGGTCGACCGCGACGGCGAAGTGATGGCGGCGGTGGGCGCGAACTTCCGTTTGCGCGGTAACGACCGGCTGGTGTTTGTTGGAGTGGTCGATGCGGTGCTCGATCTGCAGAAGATGCGTGGCCTGGTACCGGCGACGGATCAATTGTTCAAGCTCGATGGGCCGCGTACCAAGCGCATGTTGATCGAGGCGGTCGTTTCAGATCAATCACCGTTGTTGGGCAAGAGCATACGTGAGGGGCGTTTCCGAACCCAGTACAACGCCGTGGTGATCGGTGTCGCGCGTGGTGGTGAGCGGCTCTATCAGAAGCTGGGCGATGTGGTACTGGAGACTGGTGATACTTTACTGCTCGAAGCGCGTCCGGCTTTTCTGCAGCAGCAGCGCAACGCGCGTGATTTTTTTCTGGTCAGTGGCATCGAAGATTCCACCCCACTGTCCCGTGAGAGAGCGCCATTGGCCTTGGCCATTCTGGTCCTGATGGTGGTGAGCGCGACGCTGTTTGAACAGCATCCATGGTTCATTGCGCGCGGTTACAACATGTTACACGCGGGCCTGGTGGCGGCATTCGCGATGTTGCTTACGCGCTGCTGCAGTGTCGAAGCGGCGCGCCGTACCATTGATTGGCCGGTGCTGATCGTGATCGCAACGACCATCGGTATTGGCACGGCGCTGCAAAAGACCGGGCTGGCCACGCTCGCGGCCGGCGGTGTCGCAAGCCTGAGTGCGTCGTCGCCGTGGCTGGCTCTGGCGACGGTCTATCTGGCGACCATGCTCGCCACCGAACTGCTCAGCAATACCACCGCCGCGGTTCTGATGTTTCCAATCGCACTGGCGTCGGCCAGTGCCCTGCACGCCGACCATTTACCGTTTGTTGTGGCCATGACCATCGCCGCATCCTGTGGTTTCGCCACACCGCTCGGTTATCAGACGCATATGATGGTTTACGGCCCGGGTGGTTATCGTTTCGCCGATTTTCTGCGTTTTGGCATTCCGCTGAATCTGGTGGTTGCGCTGACGACGATCGGGGTCACGCCGCTGGTGTTTCCTTTTCATCCCTGAGTACAGGGGAGGGGCACCGTAGCCGTGTGCGGACGCTTTTTCGGTTGCCGTGTGCTTCGAACGGCCACCACCAAGCTGCCCGCGTTCAACGGGCAATCAAGCCGCGCTGGTGGGTGGCATGCCGGCGCCAGTTGCCGGCCGATCTGCAGCACGGCGCGCGGCTAAGGTTTTGCCTTCGCGGCCGCTCCCTTGGGCTTTGGCGCGCCAGATGGGGCCGCAACGACCGCTTTCGACTTTGCAGGTGGGGCCGCGGAGATGGCCGCCGCCGCTGCCACCGCGTCAGCCGCGGCCGCTGTAGGGCTGGGTGCGAGGCCGGGCGCTGAGCTGGCGGGTGCTGCCGCACTGGTGGTCTCTTCCGCAGCGGCTTCGACGGGCGCCGCAACGGCGGGTGCGCTGTCGTTCGGCGCGGGTGTCGGGGCGTTGGCGCCATCGGATTCAGCACCGTCCATACTGACCGCTTTGCCAAAATCGCCGCGTAGCACCACGATGCTGATGCGACGATTGATGGGTGCACGAGGTTGGCTGGGGTCGAGCAGATCGGAGGAGCCGAGGCCGACGACGCGCCCGACTTTTTCCTCGGGCAGGCCACCGGCCAGAAGTTCTCGGCGCGCAGCATTGGCGCGATCGGCGGACAATTCCCAATTGCCGTAATCACCGTCCATGGAATAAGGCGTGGCATCGGTGTGACCCGACACCGAAATGCGATTCGGTGCTTCGCTGATGACTTTGACTATCTCGTGCAGGATGTCGGCGGTGTAGTCCTGGAGATGCGCACTGCCCTGGTCGAACATCGCGCGATTTTCTTTGTCGACGATTTGAATGCGCAATCCCTCGGGTGTGATGTCGAACAGAACCTGGTCGGCGAAGTCCTTCAAACCTTGGCCGGCATCCACCACTTCCTTCAGTTCGTCCATCATTTTTATCATGCGTGCGCGGTCGAGTTTGTCGGCGTTTTCTAGTTCTTGCTCGGTCGGACCACTGGTTGTGGTGTTGTCCTGGTTGGTGGACTGGGAGGTAAATGGATTCTCACCCTGGCCCTCCAAGATGCCCGAACCACCAGTAAGCGCGGGATTGCCCGCACCGTTGCCCGAAAGTCCGGTGGTCGCCAGCGGATCGTTGAAGTAGGCAGACACCGCGATGCGTTGTTCGACTGTGGTGGATGACAACAGCCACATCAGCATGAAAAACGCCATCATGGCGGTCACGAAGTCGGCAAACGCTACTTTCCACGCGCCGCCATGGTGGCCGTGGCCACCTTTTTTGATCTTCTTGATGATGATCGGGGCAGCGCCCTGGTTCGCGGCCATGATCTAGCGCTCCGCTCTCACTTACCTTTGACGCGATTTTCTAGCTCCATGAACGACGGTCGATCACCGCCGCCGATGGCCTTGCGTCCAAACTCGACCGCAATTTGCGGTGCATAACCTTGGGCCGATGCGACCAGGGTGTTTTTAATACACAGGAACAGAGCGGCCTCGTCGGCTGCCATATGCTCCAGCGCAGTGGCCATCGGTCCAACAAAACCGTAAGCGAGCAGAATGCCGAGGAAGGTACCAACCAGCGCAGCAGAAACGTGGGCACCCAATTCGGCCGGTGGGCCGCCGATGGAGCCCATGGTGATGACGATACCGAGCACCGCTGCGACGATACCAAATCCCGGCAGGCCGTCGGAAACCCGGGTCAAGGCCGCGGACGGTTTGTGGGCTTCCTGGTGATGGCTTTCCAGCTCGACGTCGATCAGAGCGTCGAGCTCATAGGGGCTGGTGATGCTGCCCGCGGCCAGCAGTCGTAAATAATCGGTGATGAATTCGATGACGTGGTGATCGGCGAGGATAG
The DNA here is from genome assembly GCA_031418675.1 of Pseudomonadota bacterium. Lineage (GTDB taxonomy): Bacteria > Pseudomonadota > Gammaproteobacteria > JADJYF01. The sequence goes on along the minus strand of JANOXY010000709.1, from coordinate 3,213 downwards.
TCGGATACTTGCCAAAAACTTCGCTCGCCTCGGGTTTTTCGACGTCGCCTTCGAGCGCCATCATGCCTTGTTTGCGCGCTTTGACCAGCAGGTCGTAGAGCAGGGCAAGGGTGTCCATGTACACCTCTATTTTGTACTTCGAGCCCTTCAGCAGCTTGGGTATCGAGCCGAAGGTGGTTTTGACGACCTTGCCGGGATTGGCGATCACAAAGGCGCCCAAGGCTGCGCCGCCAATGACCAGCAGTTCGTAGGGTTGCCACAACGCGGCGAGTTCGCCGTGGGACAAAACGAAGCCCCCGGCCACGCAGCCGAGTACAAGGACAATGCCGATGATGAGTGACATGGGCGCGATTTCGACTGGCTGAACGGAACAATCCGAAAGGATTTAGCGGCACCCGCGGGCGCCGCTTGAGGGGGCTTCACAGGGCGAGCCGACGATGTGCCGAGTTGTCACGAGCCGGTACAATCCTGACCGGCAGATCAATCAGACGGCAGCGCCGAGCAAGGGGAATCAATGGACAAAAACGCGTTTTACGCGGACGCCCGCAATGACGTACGTGGCCCCCTGCATGGGGTCACGGTGGTCGAAGCGACAACCACCTGGGCAGGACCGATGGCGGCCTGCATCCTGGCCGATTTCGGCGCTACAGTTATCAAGGTTGAACATCCTCAGGGCGAGGTGGCGCGCGTATTACCGCCTTATCTGCCAGACTCAAAACTGACCGTCGCCCACGAGACCGTCAACCGCAACAAGCAGAACGTCTCGCTCGATCTGCGCCTGCCGGAAGGCCGCGAGATCTTTCTCAAACTTTGCTTGCGAGCTGACATCGTCGTGGAGAACTTCAAACCTGGCACCCTTGCCGGCTGGGGAGTGGGTTATGCCGACGTCAAAGCGGTCAAGCCCGACATCATCTATGTCTCGGTCAGTGGTTTCGGGCAATTCGGGCCGTTATCTGCGCGGCCGGCCTACGATCCCATCGCGCAGAACTTCTGCGGCTGGACGTCCCTGAACGGTGATCCACAGGGCGGGCCGACCAAGGCGCCAACCTTTCTGGGGGACGATCTGGCCGGCATGCACGGCGCCCTCGGCGCGCTCGCGGCGCTCCAACACCGCAACCGTAGCGGCGAAGGGCAGCACGTCGACGTGGCGTTGATTGACGGGCTGCTGTTCCAGAGCAATGGCAATCTTACTTCCGGGGCCGTGGGTGTGCCGCTCAAACGGTACGGCAATCAGTTTGCCATTGCGGCGCCGGTAAACGTGTACGAATGCTCAGATGGCCGCATTTATGGCGGGGTCCTGCTCGATAGTCATTGGCGTGCGCTTTGCGGTCTTATGGGTACGCCTGAGCTCGAGCACTTGCGCAACGTCGACAGGGTCGCGCGCCGTGATGAACTCGATGATCTGCTGGCGGCGTGGTGTCGCGGCTACACCACTGAACAAGTCGCGCACAAATTTAACGAAATCGGATTGGCAGTCACACGCGTCAACACCTTTGCCGAGGCCGCAGCTCATCCCCATGTGATTGCCCGCGACATGTTGCAGCCAACGCGCTTATCCGATGGCAACGAAGTCCCGCTGACGGGTCCAGCGGCCAAGTTTTCGCGCACGCCGACCAAGATCCGGGAGGCGGCACCAAGTCTCGGCCAACACAACGCCACGATTTTTGGTGAGCTGGGTTATGACGCGGCGGAGCTTGAGCGACTGCGCAGCGCTGGCGTCATTTAGGGTGCAGCTAAGGGAAGAGTCTCGATAATTTGCACCCCATGCACGGCATGATTCAGCAACACTCATCGTCACGGACCGAGTGTGCGAATAAATTCGCACCTACATAACGGTAGAGTCTGGATTGGCGGCTCTGCGGCGCAAGTCTACATCGTGAAGTGAATCAGATCGGGGTCGTCAGCCTCAGCTTCGTCACCGAGTGCGATGGTGCCGCTGCCATGAAGCAGCAGTGACGATTTCTGCAGGTGTACACGGCGCCCGTCCATGAACTGTACGAAGGTGCCGTTAGTACTGTCGTCGATCAGATGATATTCACCATCCTTGAATTCTATGCTGGCATGGAAGCGTGAAACGCGCTCACGACGCATGCGCAGATCGCAGTCACTGACCCGTCCAATGGTGAAGCGGCCGACGTGTGTGGCCAGATCCCAGCTCAGGCCGCGCCATTCGAGCTTAAGCTGCGGCGGACGCTTGAACAGGTTTTTAAATTTGCCGCTGGCGGCCAGGCGGGTGTCGGTGGTTTCCTCCTGACTTTGTTTCTTGGACCTCTCCCATTCCAAGCGCCGCCGCAGCTGATCGCGCACGTCGGTGGAAACCTCATGGCGCATGAACGTATTGGGTGCTCGGGTGACGAACTTCAGCAGTTCCTCGCACCACTGCTCGGTAACGTCGGCGGGATTGAAAAACTGGCGTCGTTCGATGATCTCGTCATAGTTGCGCGTAATCAGTTGCAGGGCAGCGCGCTCGATATCAATAGTGAATTGCAGCATTACGGGCACTGGCCCCTCGATAGTTACCAGTGCCTTTTGATTGGGCCCGCGCGCGTCAGTCGTGCGAATCATCTTCAAGGGCAGGTCCTGGCGTCGCAAGCGATCGATCCACGTGGTCGGTGACGCCCCGGCGGTCGTGAGTTCCAGGGGGCGGACCTTGGGTAGACGTAACGCGCAACGCAGGGTGACGACATGGGGTGGCGTGCCTTCAGCGCTGACGGAATAAGCGCCCTGCTGGAAACCACTGAGTTCTCCGATCCCGGCAATCTTGAGCGTCACCGGCGCTTCTTCCTGGAGAATAGCCAGTTGCTTTACCAGTTCGGCGAGATTGCTATGGATGCGAAACAAAGCGGGTAGGGCGACCGCGCGGATTTCGTCTCCTCGCGTGTCGTTCTCGGTATCGGAGGTCTGAAGTGCCTCCTTGGCAGCTGCCCGTTTCTTCAGTTCGTCCAGCAGTCCCATGCCTTGCCTCTGTTGCTGCTCACTGCCATACGCCCAAAGCGGGTCTAGCTGTGTCGTGATGGCTATAACAGCATATTAGCATCGAGCTACGGAGGAATTCAGCGTCGTCCCCGCGCCTCGCGACCGGTCTCAACTGCAACAAGTGGTCAGCGCTTGGCTAGCGCAGTACCGTCTGGAAATTTGCGTATCGGCAAAAGAGGGGAGTAATAAAGGACCCCGCCCTAGTGGGCGGGATCGACAGCATCAGAGGGGTGGCGG
>JANOXY010000708.1:0-9975 GCA_031418675.1 Pseudomonadota bacterium | reverse complement strand
GATGATTGGCTGAGCCCAGGGTGTCGCCGATGTCGTGCAGCAGCGCGCAGACAATGTATTCATCGTCGTTGCCGGCCGCAGCGGCCAGTTCGGCTGTTTGCAGGGAGTGCTGCAGGCGGTCGACCGGGAAGCCACCGTAATCGGAATCCAGCAAGCGCAAATGGGCCAGGATGCGATCGGGTAGCCCGGCGAAAAAGCTGCGATGTTCATCGCAGATCACCTGCCAGTCGGCAGCAGTGCTGGTCGACAGGGATTTAAAAGTTGGATGAGCGACTTTGAGAGACTCGGGGTTGGCGGCCATGGTGTAGTCCTTACGCGACGTGCGCTTCAACGGTGATGGTGGGGCATTGCTGGATGGTCTGCAGCACCACGCAATAGCGTTCACTGGTGCTGATGATTTTTTTCAAGGTCTCGGGTGGCGCATCGCCGGCAATATCGAAGACCAGACGGATATCACGAAACCCAACCGGGGCGTCCTTGGCGACACCGAGGGTACCTCGGAAATCAAGATCACCTTCGGCGCGTACCGTGGACTTGGTGAGCTTGACGCCAAAGGCGGTGGCGACCGCTTGCAGGGTTACACCCGCGCAGGCAGCGAGTGCTTCGAGCAACATGTCACCGGAACAGGCCTGGGTGCCTGGCCCACCGGTGGCGGGATGCAAGCCGGCTTCGATCATGCCTTTGCTGGTCGACAGTTTGCACGCCACACCATCAACGCCGTTGGATTCGGCGCGCAGTGTAATCAACGCCGCTTGTGGCTCGCTGCGGTATTGTTCTTTCAGCGGCGCTTGCAGCGCTTTTAATGATTCAGAATCCATGGCAATGCTCCGGTAAGGCGGTGGGCTGACGATGAGTGTAAACCGATCATCGGCAGGCAGGTGTGGTTCGGCCGCTGAGTGTTGTCAGGGACGTGGTCCCCACGGGGCCGACACCAGCAACTGATTTTCCTGCGCGGAGAGCAGGGGCCGGATCTGCTTGGCAAAACCCACGAAGTCAGGATGCCCGTAGAGTCTTTTCCAGAAATCGCGCCGATCGGCGTCGTCGTCGAAACGCCAGAGGTGAATCAATTGATGCAGGGGCCCGGTGTCGCTGATGAAATAGCCCACCAGCTTTTTGCTGAAGCCACCGGCTTCAAATAGGGGATAGCCCACTTCGCTGTAAACGCGAATGACTTCCTGCATTTGTCCGACGATGACCGAATAGGTGCGCTTTTCGTAGATGCTCATGATGGCTGATTTCCCGCTGGGTGGTTAAATCGAACGCGCAGGTCAAGAGGCCTTACGCGAGATGTGAGGTGACGAGTGACGCCAGTTCGTCCGCGCGCTCGTAGGCCAGCGCGTGATTGCCACCGGCGACGGTCACCAGGCTGCTGTTCCGTAACAGGCTACGCAGCCGCTCTCCCACCGCCATTGGACTGATGGGATCGGCATCGCCCCACAGCAGCAAGGTCGGCTGGGTGATGCTGGATAATTCATCCTGAAAGTTTGGCCGTGTTTCCATGATCCACGGCTGCGCGTCGGGATAAGCACGACGATAGTCGGGGCGCCAGTCGGCGGCTCCCAGGCCGGTGACATCCAGGCCCGCCGAGGTGACCGTCAAGACCAGGCGTCTTATGTGTTGCGGGTAATCCAGTGCCAGCCGCAGCGCGATGGCGCCGCCCATGGATTGCGCAAGCAAGTCGACCGGCCGCTCGTCGAAGGCCGCGGCCACCATCGCCACCAGATCATCAAAACTCTGCACGGTGGGTGAGGCTGGTTGTGTGCCGAGCCCAGGCCAGCCGAAATAATGCTTTTCCCAGTGGGCTGGCAGCCGTTCGCCCAGTGGCCGCCAGAACGACGGATCGGCGCCAGCACCGGGCAACAGCAGCAAGCGTCGCGCCGGGCCTGCGTCATTCACGGCGGGCGCAGCACTCATCCGAAGATCGGTAAGGTCTCGAACCCATCCTTCAACACCGCCTTGGCGGTACCGGGCTGCAACCAGCCGTCAATGGCGGTGGCATACACGCGCCGGAAGTCGGTGGTGTAGATCAGGTTGTCGCCCTCGTCGAGCGCCGTCAAAGACGACGGCTTGCCATAGTGTCCACCGCGCACTTTAGTACCAACCATGAACATATTGTTGGCTGCGCCGTGATCAGTACCGAGGTTGGTGTTCTCCGGCGCGCGGCGGCCGAACTCTGAGAAGATCATGGTGGTGACTCGATCCGCCTGGCCCAGGCGCTCCAGATCACGCTGAAAGCCATGGATGGCATCGGCTACATAACTCAGCAGGCGTTGATGCAGATCCGGTTGTTGAACGTGGGTGTCAAAGGCGTTGTTGCGGAAGGCCAGATAATAAACGCGCGCCGGCAGGCCGGCGGCGATGCAGGCGGCGACTTTAGGCAGCTGCGCCGGTGCGATGCCGTAGTCGATCGGCGTTTTGTATTTTGCCCACGCGTCACGTACCAGTGCCGAAGCCTCATCGGCGCTGTGCGCGACCTGATCGAGATAGTCCAGGCTGGCATTGCCCGCGAGCGGCTTGGACACGTAGTTGAGCATGGCCCGTTCCTGTTTCATCCCCAGGCGCTGAAAACGTTCGGGCTCATCGAACACCACCGGTGTGTGCACACGGCTGCGTACGGCTAAGGACTGGGTGGTGTCGACATTGATCAGAAAATTTGGCACAGGCTTGGGCGCCAGCGTATCCGCCAGTCGCCCGCACCAGCCATATTCATCGCCGGAATTGGGTGCCGCGGTATGCCAATAGGCCATCGAGGTGAAATGGGAAAACGATGGCTGGTCGTAACCCACGCCGTGCACGATGGCGAGGCGTCCGTCGTTCCACAGCCGTTGAAAGCCGAGCAGGCCGGGGTTGAAGCCGTAATGCTCGTCAAGCTTGAGCAGCTTGTCCTGTTTGATGCCGATGCGCGGGCGCAGTTTGTAATAGGTGTCGTCGGCATAGGGCACGATGGAGTTCAGGCCATCATTGCCACCCGACATTTCAAACACGACCAGGATGCGCTCATTGTTGCTGTGCTCGGCGGCCAGCGCGCTCTGGAAGATCGAGGGTACGGCTCCGGCGACCAGACCACCGCCACCGAGGGCGGCGAGCCGGGCCAGAAGTTGACGACGATTCATCATGATGTCCTTCCTCACCCTAATTGATACTCGGGGCGGCTTAGTAGCATGTGCAGCAGCACGCGCAGCGGGTCTTCCATATAACTGGCGGCCGCCAGCACGTCGCTGGTGCCGAGATCGGCGGTAAAGGTCTCGATCATTTTCTGACGCGTGGTGCCGTCCAGCGGAACCGAGAGAAAACGCGCGGCAAAAAAATCGACGACGGCGACGGGGGTCGTCAGTTCGTTGGTGGTGACCAGGCGTGTCAACTCGATGCGGGCAATGTCACGCGGGATCGGTTTGACGCGCTCGATGGCCATCTGCCAGCCACGATAACTGGCGTAGCGCGTATTGAACTCCTCGGCGTGTTCCTGCTTGTTGGACATCGCCATCATCGCCATACCCCCTTCCTTGGCTACTGGTGTGGTGGCGGCAGTCATGTCCATGCCGGCCCGAATGCGCCGATGCACTTCTCGGATCTCCTGGCCCGCGGCGTATTCCGGATAGCGGTCGGTGGGAATGAATTCAATGTCGGCAAACATCACGTCGAGGGCAAAATTGCCGCGCTCAATCAGCAGCGACGGTGTTACCCAGCTGCGTCCATAACTCCAACCGGCGACGGTGGGCGGAAACATTAGCCGCTGGCCGAGCGATTCGGTCAGCAGGTTGAAGTCGGGTGCGCCGGGCACGCTCTTCAGTCCGAGCTTGTGGTAGGTGGAGATCACCAGTTCCACCGGGCTCTTGATGCGGGTCGCGACGGTGGCCGGGCTGTAAAAATCACGCGACATAAAAATTGTTTCGAGGAAAGCGGCGAGGTCGTAGTTGCTGGCCTTCAGACGCTCGCCCAGCGCGCTGCGCAATTCTGGCGAGAGTTCCTCGCGGGCGTAGTAGCGATAGATCTTGGCAGCGATATAGGCCGGCGTGGCGGGATGGGCGAGGATGTGGTCGATGACCTGTACCCCGTCGAAATTGCCGCGTTTGCCCAGGAATTCTTTTTCACCGTCGTCGTGCTTGGCACGGTCGATCTTAAAATCGAGGCCACTGTAGGACCAGCCGGTAAAAGCACGCGCGGCTTCGCGAATGTCGTGTTCGCTGTAGTTGCCCACGCCCATGGTGAACAGTTCCATGATTTCGCGTGCAAAGTTTTCGTTGGGTGAACCTTTGACGTTCACACCGGCATCAAGAAACGCCAGCATGGCAGGGTCCTGGGCGACGCCTATCAGCAAGCTGCGAAAATTGCCGAGGCCCTGGTTCTGGAACAAGCTGAGCTGGCGCAACATCTTGCGATAGTCACGCACCTTCTCTTCGCTGCTGGCAAAATGGCCGTGCCAGAACACCGCCATCTTTTCTTTGAGCGGCGTTGGTGAAGAGACCATGCGATTGGCCCACCAGTAAGCGACGCGATCGGTCTCCAGTCGACTCGCCCGCAGCCAGTAAAAAAATTTGTTGGTCACCGGTTGCAGTGGGCGATTGCCACTGCTCTTGACCTTCACGCCCAGCGCCTCGCCCTTGGTCTTGGCGAGCGTGGTGGTGGCGGGGCGGCTGGCGGGGAAGGGATCGAGACCCGGTTCAAAAACGCCCGATTCTTCAAAGGCAGGCTGGGCCTTGATGGCCGCGGCATCAACACCCTCGAAGTAAACCAGGTAGCGCACCGCCTGACGTGGCGTCATGCGTGCCAGCTTGTCGATTTCTTGCGGTGTACCACCGAAGCCGGCGCGTTCGAGCAGGTGCTGGGCTTTGGCGCGGTCCCATTCCCCATCGGTGATGGGTGTCAGATCCTCAGCGGCATGGTTGGCGGCGAAGGTCTTGAGACTGCACAGCGTCAGCAGCGCAAGCGCAAAAAGTTTCAAGCAACGTTGCACGTTCATGTCTCTCCCCCGGCATTAGCGAGCATGGAACATAGCCGAGGGGCAGGGGGGCGGCAATAGCGGGGAGGGGGAGATGGCGCAGCCCAGCTGGCAGCCCGGTTGGTGTTAAGCGCGTATAAATTCAGCGCGCGCCGGATCGCTGCGCAGCTGCGCGAGATCGTCGGCCTGGGGCAACTGCGGTCGATCCCTATCCGCATTGACCACACATAAAAAACCCAAGGGCCCATCGTCGGTGGCACGGAACTGATGCCAGGTCAGTGGTGGCACTTTGATCAGATCGTGTTGTGCGAGTTCGTGGATGGCGGTGCCAACCAGCACGCGGCCACGGCCGCGTACCACCATCACCGCGTGGACATGAACGTGACGCTCGAGCGTCGTGTGCCCCCCCGCCGCCACTTCGAAATAACGCACCTGGCAGGCCAGCTCAGGATCCTCAAACAAGACCTGACGGGTAACGTCTTTGAAGGGTGCTTCGCCGCTTTGTTTATAAGCGAGCACCTCGACGCCCTGCCAGTGGAACTCGCCGTCGTGGGGGCGATGCGCATTGCTCATGATTAATTGATCTCCTGGCCAGAACCCGCCTGCCGGACGCGGGCAACAAATTCGCGGGCGCGGGCTGGCAAGGCTTCGCCAGCCGTAAGCAAGGCGCCACCGATCAGCAAAATGACATCGCGACCATAAAACGCCAGCATCTCATCCACGCGCGCAACGCTCATACCACCGGCGGGTACCGGCGCACAGGCCCGCAGACCGTGCCAGGGTGCCAGTGCAGCCTCGGCCAGGGCCATGCAAGTCGCCGAGCTATAACTGAAGCGGCCGCCGTGATTGGGAAACACGCTGGCGTCGGCGCCGAGCAGGCGGAAGATGCGGCCGAGCAGCAGCGCTGGTGCGATGCGGGCCGCCCCACCGAGGGCAGGGTGGGCGATTACGGCGCAGTCGAGCTCGTGACGCACAAGTTCGTCAAACATCGGCAGACCCATCAGCATCGGACAGGCCAGCACCATGCGCACACCTTCTTCGCGCACGATGTGGGCCTGTACCGCCAATTGGCGCGGGCCACCGGACAAGGTCGGGGCATATACGCTATGTCCGCCACTGGCCGCATTGGCCTGGCTGACGGCACGCTGACAGGCGCTGACCCGGGCCGCGAAGGGCGCGTAATCCTGATTGGCAATACCGTGGTCGTCTTTGATGATGTCCAGCCCGGCGTGGGCAAAGGTGGCGGCCAGTGCGGCGAGCTCAGCCGGCGCTAGGCCCTGGGGCTTGAGTGCGGTCATGGTCAGTGCCCGCGGGCCGGCCCCGACCATGTTGCGAATGCCGGCCAGGCCGAAGCGCGGCCCGGACCAGTACGCGACCAGGCTAGCCGGCAGCTCAACGTCAAGCAGGCTGACATCCTCCTGCAGGGAGCAATTGCCAAACAGCATATTCATCAATTGGCCGATGTCCTGGCCGACGGTCGCGGTGGCGATGGCCAGGGTCACCCGATGGTCTTGGTCGCTCAGTGCTTCGATAGCTTGCACAGTAGCGACGATGTGCTCACGCACATAGGCACTGCTCACTGCCGCCAGCGGCATCTCGATACTTTGTTCCAGGGCCAGGGCGGCGGCACGTGCTTCGATGCCAGCGGCGGGGCCGCTAATCCGGTAATGGGCCAGGATGCGGGTCATGGGCCATTGTAACGTGAGTGCCTGCGCCAGCATCGGCATTCAAGAATTCGCTGCGCCCGACCGCTACCCCGAGTACCGGCAGCCGCGCGCAGTGCGTCGGCACGCTTGAGGAGCAGGTATGCATTCATGGCACCAGCGCTTATCGCCCGTGGCCCACCGCTTTGTTGCGGCTGGTTCAGTGGTGTATGGATTTGGCGCCCCTGGCAGCGCTGAGCCTGTGGCTGCCCGCCCGTGATTGCGCTGGACGTTGAGCCCTTGCCGTCGGCACTCGAATACGTGCCCAGCGATGCCTCGCGCATTGCGCTGCGCGAAATGCGCGTGCGTTACGTCCAGCAGCAGGCCTTGCTCGGCGTGTTGGTCAACCTGGCTTTATCGACGTTGATCCTGGTTTTGTGGTGGCCGTTTGGCCACCACGCCGCCCTCATCACCTGGTATGCCGCCCTGGCCTTGCTTGGTGTGCTGCGTCTGGTCCAGCGCACGCAGTTTCTTGCCCTGGCAGTGCCCACTACGCTGACGCAGGTCGAGCAGCGCTTCTGCGCCCTGATTTCTTTGAGCGGCGTGGTGTGGGGCATGGGCGCGCTGCTATTAATGAAGGGCGTGCCTTTTGAGCATCAGTTTTTAGTCATTCTGGTGCTGGCGGGACTCTGTGCCGGTGCGATCGTGAATCTCTCGCCGGTGCTCGACAGCTATCGACTCTACGTGCCCTTGATGTTGATACCGGTGACGCTGTGGTGTGCGCTGCATGACAGCGTCGTCTACCGCAGCCTGGCCTTGATGTCGATGTTGTTCGGTATTGCGTTGCTGTCGGCGGGACGCCACTACAGCCGACACTTCAATCGATCGACCGAGCTTGCCGCAGCGCTGCAACAGACCGAGGCGCGCTTTGCCAGCGCGTTCCATAACGCACCGATAGGCATGCTCCTGGTCGACGCCGATGGTGTTGTTGTGCACGCCAATCGCGTTACTGAAACGATCTATGGCACGACAACGGGCTACTGGTCGCGGCGACCTTTCTGGGCACTCACCAGCGCCGCTGACAGCAACCGTCTTGCCGAGCGTTTCGAGGCGATACTGAATGGAACGACCAGCGAGTTCTGCCTGGAAACCCAGCAAAGTTCCTGCGACGGCAGGCCGTTGTGGGTGATGGTCTCGGGCTCGCCCATTCCGCGTTCAAGCGCCGGCGGCGTGCGGGCCATCGTGCAAATCCAGGACGTCACCGCCACCCGCGAGATGGCAGACCGACTTGCTTATCAGGCCACCCATGACGAACTGACCGATCTGTTGAATCGTTCGGAGTTTGAGACACGGGTAAAGCGTGCCTTGACTTCAATTCGCATCGACGCCACCCAGCATGCCGTGTTGTATCTCGATCTGGATACCTTCAAGGTCATCAACGAGGCCTGCGGCCACGAGGCTGGCAACACCATGCTGCGCGAGATCGCAACACTCCTGCGCGACACCGTGCGTAAGCATGACGCCGTGGCGCGCTTCGGTGCCGATGAATTTGCGGTGCTGCTCGAACATTGCACACGGGTGCAGGCGGCGGCCATCGCCGAAAAGCTGTGCAAAATCGTCGAGGCCCACCGCTTCGCCTGGGAAGACAAATTTTTCACCGTTGGTGTCAGTATCGGTCTGGTGCTTCTGGTCTCACCCGACTCAACGGCAGCCAACGTCATGAAGGCTGCCGACGCCGCCTGCTGCGCAGCCAAGGAAATGGGCCGTGGCCGTGTTTATCAATTCGACCCCGACGATGCTGACTTGAATCGTCATCGCCAGCAGGTCGACTCGGTGGCGGTCATCAACCGCGCTCTGGAGCACTCTCGCTTCGAGTTGCACGCGCAGCCGATCCGGGCGGCGCGCAGTGCTGCGGACGAGGCACCAACCCATCTCGAGATCCTGGTGCGCATGCGTGACGATCGTGGTGCCATGATCGCACCCGGGCTGTTTCTGCCGGCCGCTGAACGCTATGGTCTTGCACCACGCATCGACCGCTGGGTTATTCAACATACTTGCCAGTGGTTCGCCGCCCACCGCGACTGCCTGGCATTGCTGCAATCGTGTTCAATTAATTTGTCGGGCCAGTCGCTGGCCGATGCGCAATTGCAAGGCTTCATCGAAGCCCAGTTTGCCGCCCACCAATTGCCAGCCACCAAATTCTGTTTCGAGATCACTGAAACCGCAGCCATCGCCAGCATCAACGCCGCGCAGAAATTCATAGCGGGACTCAAACAGCGCGGTTTCCGTTTTGCGCTCGACGATTTTGGCAGCGGTCTGTCGTCCTTTGCCTATTTGAAGGCTTTGCCGGTAGACGTGATCAAGATTGACGGCATCTTCGTGCGCAATATCGCCGTCGATCGACTCGATGAGGCGATGGTGCGTTCGATCGCCGAGGTGGCGCGCATCATGGACAAAGTGACCGTGGCGGAGTTCGTCGAAGGCCCGCAGCAGGCCGAGGTGCTGACCCGCCTGGGCATCGACTATCTGCAGGGATATGGCATTGGCAAACCCGTGCCGTTGGCCGAGCTCTTCGCGACGTTCAAGGCTTATACGCCCGAACCTGAACGCATCGCGGTGTGATTGCTTCAGGGCGCCGGCTGCTGCTCGGCGCGCAGTGCATGACGATGGGCGGCCAGCACGTCTTCAAAACGCTCGGCCAGCTCAGGATGCTGCGCGGCCAGTGAATCCACATAAAAGCGCGTCAGACCGCGCATGGCGCCATTGACGTCACTGGCGTGGGGTGTTGCTAACGCTGCGCTCGCCAGGCGGCGCAGGTAACGCAGGAAGTACCACTCGACGCTGTAGCGTTCGGCATCGGCACGCATCAGCGCTTTGATGTGGCCGGCCAGGGTTTCGCGGAACTCGACCCAGGCGCTGGTCACGAAGCCTTGATTCATGGCGCGCTCGTTGCTGGTCAGGCCCGCGCCAGATCCGCCGCACCCGGTGCCACCACTTTGTACAGCTGCTGGGCATTGCTCCAGAGGATTTTGCGGCGTACCTCCGTGCTGCATTCGGCCAGGCCAGTGGCGATGCATTGATGCACGTCATCGCCGAAGATCGAAGTGGGATGGGGGAAATCAGTCTCGAACAGAATGTTGTTCTCCCCGACTTTATCGATCAGCCGGCGTGGCGCGGTCTGTTCAAACCAATAACAGCCATAAACATTGCGCGCAAAAAACTCTGAGGGCAGACGGTCGAGATCCGGTCGTTCTTCGGCGACACGATTGCCTATGAACTGATAGTCCAGCGCTTCCAGCAGGAAGGGGATCCAGCCGATGCCACTCTCGACCGAGACAAATTTGATGGCTGGATAACGGGCCAGTACGCCAGACAGCAGCAGGTCGGCAAGCT
>JANOXY010000707.1:0-1839 GCA_031418675.1 Pseudomonadota bacterium | reverse complement strand
TCGATGCTCGGCACCAAGGTGGCGATGTACATGCTGGCTGGCGTCTTCGGCGTGTTGTCGGGTCTCTGCCTGCTTGGTCTCACCACGTCGGCCGATGCCCATGTGGCCGACCGTTATACGCTTTATTCCATCGCTGGCGTGATCCTCGGCGGAGGTGAAGTCATCGGTGGCCGCGTCTCGCCGCTGGGTGCCGTGGTGGGAGCGCTCACATTGGCGCTGGCTGGCTCATTCCTTATCTTCCTGAGAATTTCACCGGACTGGCAGATCGGTGCACAAGGTGCCATTCTCATTGTCGTGCTGGCCTTGCGTGCCGCCGTTACCTATGGCGAGTCGCAGCGATGACAAGGCGCGTGCTGTCTCATCTTCGGGACCAAAGCTGGATCTGGTCCTTCGCGGCGGCGGCCCTCGTCTGGCTTTCAACCATTGCCTATACTGGCGGCCAAGGGGCGGGAGAAATTCTTACCGCTGCCCTGTCGTTTGCCACTTTCACAATCATTGTCGGTCTTGGGCAAATGCTGGTCATCACTGCAGGCCCCGGCAATGTTGACCTCTCCATACCTGCGACCATCACCCTGTCGGGGGTCGTTGCCATGAAGGTCATGGACACCAATTCAAGTCTTCTGCTGCCGGGCATTCTCGCCGCTCTCGCGGTCAGCCTGGTGGTCGGCGTGGTAAACTTTGGCCTCATTCGCCTGTTGCGCATGCCGCCAATCATAGCCACCCTGTCGTCGAGTTTCCTGATCTTGTCCACGGCCATTTCCTTTGGCCGCGGCATTCGCATCAAGCCGCCGCCGGAATTGGCGAGCTTCGCCACGCTGCGGGTTTTGGGCATTCCTGTTGCAGCGATTTTTGTGCTGTTGCTGAGCCTCGTCATCGCAATCGTGTTATCGCGCACGCTCTATGGCCGCAGCCTGCTGGCCGTCGGGCAGAACATGCGCGCCGCCTGGCTGGCGGGCATCAATGTCGACCGCACGCGCTTTGCCACCTACGTATTGAGTGCACTGCTGGCGGGAGTTTGCGGCATCCTGTTGTCGGGCTTTTCCGGCGGTGCAGCACTCAACATGGGCGAAGAATTCCTGCTGGCTTCAATCGCCGTGGTGGTGATTGGTGGCACGTCGGTGGCCGGCGGCCGGGCCAGCGTGGCAGGCATCTGGGGTTCGGCCCTGTTCATGTATCTGCTGGTCACCATGCTCAATACCTTTGGCGCAAGCGCCGGCGTACGGCTGATCATGACAGGCGTCATCATCATCACTGTCATTGTGATTGCAGGTGGCGAAAGGGAACAACGCTGATGCGTGCCAGGGACACAGCACCTGAATCCCTGGTTCACTTGCAAAGGCTGACATTTCTTGTTTTCGCAAGCATAATCGGCAAACGTCGCTTCGACAGCAGCCGATGCTTTCTACATACCGCCAATACGGCGGAGCGTTGAATGGAACGTCGAATTTGGATTCTCGTGCTTGCAGCTCTAGCATCGTTCTTGTTCGAAACTGCGGCCCGCGCCAATGATTTTAGCGCCTGTGCCGGCGCAAATCCCGACCTGGCCATCTCGGGCTGCACGACCATCATAGATGCGGGAACGGGTTCGATAAAAAACCTTGCAACCGCACACTACAATCGTGGGAATGCGCACAGAAAGAAGGGCAACTACGGTTCTGCCATCGCAGACTACAACGTGACCATCGGCCTCAATCCGGCGCATATAGATGCTCTCAGCAATCGCGGCACTTTACTCGCAGACAAGGGTGACTACGATCGTGCCATCGCCGACTACGACAAGGCCATCAACCTTGATCCTGAATATGAAGTTGGCTTTTTCAATCGCGGCAGAGCTTACTA
>JANOXY010000706.1:0-5006 GCA_031418675.1 Pseudomonadota bacterium | reverse complement strand
GCACACGACTGCGATCCGAATAAGCCGATGGTGGCGAGTAGCCGCATGACGATCGATAGCGACTGCGTTGTTGGCGGCGACTTGACGGTGACTGGCAGTGCGGTGCTGCACTTCGATTACACCGGAAACGGTGGACGTCTGGTGGTGCGAGGCAACGTCATTGTGCAGGACGACGCAACGCTGTGGATCCAGGGCCGTGCAAATGAACGAGCGGTGCTCGTGATCGACAATGAGTTCAGCCAGCAACGCTCAATGACTTCGAAGGATGGCGCCAAGATAAAACTGAACCATGTCGAATTTCGCACACAGGAAGCTGTAAACAAGGGCAAGGGCAGCATTTACATGAGCTACGAAGCCCGCGATCGATCGTCTTTCGAGGTTACGGGCTCGATCAGTAAAGGCGAAGAGGCGTGGTTACTCGCCAATCTTCACGATGCTGCCACGCTGAGCGTCGCTGATACCCAGTTTGTGCCGAACGAAATCTATATCCACGACTCGTCCACTGTGAGGATCAGCGGGCGTGGCACAAAAACGGGTGTCTGGCTGGATGCGGCTGCCGCCACGGGGACGGTGACATTGCCCGCCATGAACGGACCGTTTTCGTGGCGCATAGGTGCCGGCGCCGGCCTCGCTGCTGCTTGGTCGCTGCAGGTTGATGACGCGCAGCCAGGAATCGGCTTCGAGATAAGACCGGGTACCGCACTCACGATCAAGGGCAATGGTGTGCGAGCGCCAGCGACCGGCGAACTTAAGATCTCCTACTTTGTGGCCGGTGCCCGTGAGACCTTGGACGGCCTGAAGGCAGGTTTGCAGAATCGTAAGATAAGTGAGCGCCTGACGCTCAGTGATGTGCAGCTCGGCCCCATCGCCTGGCAAATCTATGCTGGCGACAATGCGGACCTCACGATCAGAAATTCGACCATCAACGAAATCGGCATCTTCGGTCGGGGCGCGAAAGTTCACGTCGAACGCTCAGTACTGCAGCTCGCGGTACTCGCTGCGCTCGGGCCCGGCAGCTTGCTTGATATTCGGGATTCCGAAATCTGGAACCAGACCATCGAGGTAGCGAACCAGGCGAAGGTATCCATCACCGACAGCAAGATCCATGGCACTCTGTTTCATGCTCGCGATAGCGGCTCGGACATATCCATCGACGGCGGCACCTTCTTCGACAATCCTTCGCGCTGCAGCCAGGCTACGATGGTGAACATAGCGACCGGTCAGCCGCAGTGCAATCCGTTCAGGGCGCCAGGTGGGCCGAAATCCGCAGGCGCAGGCAAGGTTAAATGCACAGGCACCGCAGGCTGCCGGTTCTAAATCGCGTGTCACGCAGTGCCGTCCGATATTCCTGTGCAGACGGTTGATGCCGGGACGACGCCGCCTAAATGTCGCCTTAGAGGTGCCGGTCGCAAAGCCGTCTGTCGGCGATTTCGTGCGTATTTGCTCGCGCACGGCGCGTGCGCCATGGACATCTGCCGGGAATCACGCCGTGGGCGCTTGCCGTTTCGATAATCGATGAGATCTGATCTGCCAGCTTCGAGCGCTGTGCCTGCTCGATAATCATTGCGCGCACGTCATAGAGACGTGGCGAGCGGGCACCGGCTCGTCGGTGGTCTGTGACTTGCGTTGGCCGCGCCCGGCGGGCGTCACTTGTTCACGCCATCGATGGTTCGGCGCAAAGACCCCGTGGTAACGCGTGAGATTGACTCTCGGTGTCGGCGCCAAGGCAGCCAAGCGGGCCATGAAATCTGACGGCTCGAACACCACGTCCGTCGTGCCATCACGGTAGGGTGTTTTGAGACGGCACCGAATATTCCCCTGCGCCGTTAACGACAACCCTTCAGTCGAGACCGCCGGGCGCGTGATATAGCGGCACAGGCGCTCCAATTTCTCGCGTTCGTGTGCCTCGCTCGCGACCCCGGCATGTAACGAGACAAAATCGCCAGGAGCGATTTTGAACAGCCGCAGGCTGGCCCGCAGCGCGAAGGGCAGGATGCCCGGAGTAACCCAACACCCGACGAGGCGCCCCGTCGCGTACTTCGACTAAGATGCCGCAGCCATCGTAACGATCGCGCAGGCAATTGGCCTTGATAAATTCCGGCATGGCCCAGCTCCCTCGCTGATGAAGTAGCGGCCAGTATGGCTGGGTGTGGCCGTAAGGGCGTCGGCGATTTCAGCAGAAGGCGCGGTCGGCGGGGTGCCTAAACGCGCCCGCTAGCCTGCGACGGTCAAACAGTTACCGAAGTGGTGTGCGAGCGCGAGCACTTTGATGTCATAGCAAGGTGTAGTCTGCTCACCTCCTCGTAGCGGCCATGGGGCAACTCAAATTCGTTGACCGCGTGCGCGGAACGGTTTAACTAAGAGGCATGGCTATCGCCCCGCTTTTGACACGTTTAGCGCTGGTCGAGCGCCAGGAATGGCCGCTCGTCACCGGCGCGTTTGCTTACTTCTTTTGCCTGTTGTGCGGCTATTACTTAGTGCGGCCCGTGCGGGACGAGATGGGCATACAAGCGGGGTTGCATAATCTTCCCTGGCTATTCACCGCAACCCTATGCGCCATGCTGGTCGCGGTACCGGTATTCGGCTGGCTATCGTCACGTTACCCACGGCGCGCGCTGTTGCCCTTTGTCTATCTCTTTTTCGCCATCAATGTTGGGGTGTTCTACACCCTCTTTGCACGGCAGATTGCGATTGCTACTACCGCCAAAGTGTTTTTTGTGTGGGTGAGCGTATTCAACTTGTTTGTGGTCTCGGTATTCTGGAGCTTCATGGCGGATATTTTCTCCACCGCCCAAGCCAAGCGCTTGAACGGCTTGATTGCAGCGGGCGGCAGCACCGGCGCACTGGCCGGCCCCTTGCTCGCAGCGAGCCTCGCCGAGCAACTTGGCGTCGCACACCTACTGCTGCTCTCGGTCGCCTTCTTGCTAGGCGCGGTGGGCTGCATCATTTACCTCAAGGGCAAGGCGCTCAATCACCACTCGGCTGCAAAACAAGCACCCGCACTCGGTGGTGGCAGCTTCGATGGCATCACACTGGTGTTGCGTTCGCCCTACCTGCTTGCGATCTGCGGTTTTGTGCTGCTCTACAGCACCCTGTCCACTTTTTTGTATTTTCAACAGCAAACCATAGTCGCTGCTGCTTTTAGCGACTCTGCGGTGCGTACCGCCCTGTTCGCCAAAATGGACTTAGCGACCAATGGACTTACGCTACTTATTCAACTGTTATTGTTTAATCGTCTGATTAAGGTGGCCGGCATCGCAATTGGACTGGTGGCTACCCCACTCCTGTCTGTATTGGGATTCTTGGCATTGGCGATGGCGCCTACTCTTGCGGTGCTCGTGGTATTTGGCGTTCTGCGCCGGGCAGGCGAATTTGCGCTCGCCAAACCGGTACGTGAAACCTTGTTTAATGGACTAAGCGATGCCGAGAAATACAAAGCGAAGAACTTCATGGATACCGCCGTATACCGTACGGGTGATGCGGTAAGCGCGTGGCTATTTGAAGGTTTGCGCGATTTGGGCTTAAACGGCATCGCGCTCGTCGGTGCATTCGGCGCCGTATTATGGACCGGGTTAGGTGCGCGGCTTGTAGGCGTGCAACGCGCAAAAAATGAGGGGCCTTAGACCATGTCAACGCGACGTAACTTTATTGCACAAATAACAAGCTTAGGAGTTGTTATGGCAAGCCCACCACCCCATGCAGCCAGCAACGTGCTTCTCACCCGTCCGATTCCAACTACGGGTGAAGCCTTGCCGGTTATCGGGCTTGGCACTTACCGCGCATTTGACGTGCTCAATACGCCATTGGACTACGCGCCCCTCAAAAATGTTCTGCAAACTTTTACCCATGGCGGCGGCGTGCTCATCGATAGTTCACCGATGTATGGTCGCGCGGAAACCACCATCGGCGAGGTCGCCGCACTGGCGGGCGTGGCGGATAAGTTTTTTTACGCAACCAAAGTCTGGACCAACGGGCGCGATGCGGGCATCCAACAGATGCGCGAGTCGTACCTAAAGCTCGGCGTTGAAACGCTCGATCTTATGCAGATACATAATTTGCTCGATTGGCGTACCCATACCAAAACGCTGCAGGAATGGCAGGCGCAGAAGCGCGTACGTTACATCGGCATAACGCATTATCACGAGGGCGCCTACAACGAACTAGAGCGTTTGCTGAAGACCAAAGCTTACGACTTTGTGCAGCTTAATTTCTCGATAGCAGAACGCGCGGCGGAAGCGCGCTTACTGCCGCTTGCCCAAGAACTGGGTGTTGCCGTCATCGTGAATCGGCCGTTTGCACAGGCCAATCTGTTTCGACTGGTGCGAGGCACGGCCGTGCCGGAATGGGCTGCCGAATTCGATTGCGCGAGTTGGGGACAGTTCTTTTTAAAGTTTATTCTCGCCAATCCGGCCGTCACTTGCGCAATTCCCGCCACCGGCAATCCGAGTCACATGGCGGATAATTTACTTGCGGGCCAAGGCCGATTGCCGGATTCAACGCAACGCAAGCGGATGGTGGCGTTGCTAGAAAAACTATAAGCACCCGTTACTGCGCTGCTCACACGTGAATTCGCGCAAGCGCTTAAAGCGCGCCGGCCGCGCGCAGAAAATCGGCAATTGCTTGCGCAAGCGCCGCATAACCGGCCGCATTGGGGTGAATGTGATCGGACTTCTGCGAAGTGTCGCCGAGGATGTCAGCGAGCGTGTCGTCGAGTAAGGGCACGGCGAGATCACCCGCGACTTTGCGATAAACCTCTGCCGTGCCCAAACCGAGGATCGCGGGTTTTGGGACTCCAACGAGGAGTACTTCAGCACCTGCAGCACGAATAAGCGCGATCATCGCCTTTAAATTCCGCTCTAGCGCCTCGTTGGAGAGTTTGCGCAGCAGGTCATTACCGCCGTGACACAGTATCACCAGTGCCGGCGTGTGCTCTTCAAGAACGCGCGGCAAGCGGGACAGTCCGCCTGCGGAAATCTCTCCTGGTACGCCGGAGCGGACGACCGTGC
>JANOXY010000705.1:0-2194 GCA_031418675.1 Pseudomonadota bacterium | reverse complement strand
GCTTCCCGTTCGGCTGGCTGACACAGCCCCAGCACACTATCGCGCCGTGACTGCAACCGTTCCGCCTGATCGGCCGGCAGTACCTGGCCGGTGCGCAGATAGGCTTCCGTGGCACGAAATAATTGGGCGAATAAGGTGCCTTTCCAGTCGGTCCATACCCCCGGCCCGACTGCCGTTACGTCCGCAACCGTCAACAGGAATAGATAGATCAATCGTTCCTGATCACCGACGAAAGCGCTGAAGTCGGCAATCACGCCCAGGTCGGAAAGATCGTAGTGCTGGGCGGTCTTGGAAAAACGCAGATGATGCAGCACCAGCCACGCCACCAGATCGCCGTCGTCGTGGGACAAACCAAGACGTCGACAAAAGCGGCGCGCGAGGTTCTCACCGATCTCCGAATGATCGCCACCGCGACCTTTGGCGATGTCGTGATAAAGCAGCGCAATGTAGAGCAGTTCCGGACGCTCGATCGCCAGCATCAGCTTGGAGGCCAGCGGCATGGTGATGTACTGCCCTTCGTCAAGGCGGAAGTCGCGCAGGATATCGATGGCACGAATGGTGTGGGCATCGACGGTGTAATGATGATAACGGTCGAATTGGCCGTGGCCGGTGATACGACCGAAGTCGGGGATCAATCGCCCCAGCACGCCGGTCTCATGCATCTGGCGCAGCGCGGTGGCGACATTGCGCGGCGAACGCAAGATCGCCAGTACCATTTGATTGGCGAGTGGTGATACACGCAGGGCGGCGTCCACCAGGCGTGCATGTTTGCGCACCGTGCGTAGCGCTCGGCTGCTGAGATAACGCCGTTCTTTTTGCGCTTCGACAAAAATTTGGATCAGATTGTGGGGATCGGCGGCAAACAGCCGCTCATCGTAGACACCCACTTCCCGCCCATAGGCTTCGATACCCCCGCTCAATTTGCGTCGACGGCGCAGGCGTCCCGCCGGGCGGATCTGCTCTTCGAAATGCAGCAGGAAGATGTCGGTCAAATCGGCGATGGTGCGCACGTTGAGAAAATAACTCTTCAAAAAGCGCTCGACGGCACTCGAACGCTCGCTGTCGCGATAACGAAAACGCGCAGCGAGCTCGGGCTGCAGGTCAAAGCGCAGTTTGTCGGTTTCGCGGTTGGTGAGCAGATGCAGTGCACTGCGCACCCGCCACAGGAAATCGCGACTGCGCACAAAGCCGTTGAACTCGTTATCGTCGACCAGTCCCTGACCGATTAATTCTCGCGCTGTGGGTACGCCGTACCAGGCCATCGATAACCAGAAGATGGTGCTGACATCGCGCAAACCACCCTTGCCGTTTTTCAACTCCGGTTCCATGCAGAACGCAGTGTCGCCCTGGGCACGGCGCCGCGCCGCGCTTTCCTCCAGTTTTAAGGTGCAGAATTCAATGCGTTCGCGCTTGCTCCAGTGCTGTTGACCGTTGCTGCGCAGAAGCTGGCTGTAGAGCGTGCCCTCACCACTCACGATGCGCGATTCGAGCAATGCTGTGCGGGCGTGGTGATTGTCGCGCGCAAAATTGCGCGCTTCGACCACCGTGCGCACGGCGTGGCCGAGATGGGCGCCGCTGTCCCACACCAGTTGCGCGAAGGTCTTGATGGCCGTGTCGACCCGCGTATCCACCGCCTTGGGCACCAGAAATAGCAGGTCCCAGTCTGAATGAGGGCATAACTCTGCGCGCCCGTAGCCACCTACCGCCACTACGTCGACACCCGCTGCCGCGCTGCCGGCCACTCGTTGCCATAGATCGATCACCAGCGCGTCGACCGCGCCACTGACGTACTTCACGATCGCACGCCCGCCCTGCTGTCCGTCGAGCCGACCATTGGCGGCGGCCATGATGGCAGCGCGCTGGGCCTTGGCGTATTCCCGCAGATCGATATCCGGCACCTAGTAAACCTCCTCTGGCGTGGCCACCCGCGCGTGGCAAAGTGGACGGAGCGTAACAAGTCGAAGGGCGCCAGGATAGGCACCACGGCAACCGATCCGCGCTGGCAGGTTTGGCGGGAAAGATGTCATTGCTGCCACCGGCTCAATTGGCGATGCTAGCAGCCTGTCGGAGACAGGATAGCTGTTGAGGTGCGCAGGTCGATATTGTCGGTGGGTAGGGTGTTCGCGTTAGTCATGATGGCTATTCAAGCGACAAGAACAAAGACGAAGTGGTCTTCATCCGCTGGCCAAAGCCC
>JANOXY010000704.1:0-2328 GCA_031418675.1 Pseudomonadota bacterium | reverse complement strand
AGGGAGCTTTGAAGTTGGTGTTGGAACCCATCTTTGAAAAGGATTTTCACCCGGCTAGTTTTGGCTTTCGACCTGAGCGCAGTTGCAAGGATGCGTTGCGGATTGTTGATAGGAGTTTGAAGGACGGCTTCACCCGGGTGGTGGATGCCGATCTTGAGAACTACTTCGACACGATCCCGAAGCAAGGGTTGATGAGTTTGGTCAAGGCTAGCGTTAGTGATGGCAAGGTACTGGAACTGCTACAGCAGTTTCTCGACCAAGAGGTCGTTGAGGGGATGAAACGCTGGACGCCGATGGCGGGAACACCGCAAGGTTCAGTGATCAGCCCGTTGATGGCCAATCTTTATCTGCATAGTTTGGATGAGTTGCTCAGCACGGACGAACATCAATACGTTCGTTTTGCTGATGACTTTGTGGTGATGTGCCGCACTCGGCAAGAGGCCGAAGCGGTACTGCTCACGATCCAAGCATGGGTGGGTGAGCATGGTCTGACGTTGCATCCTGAAAAGACCCGCGTGAGTCACTGCGCGGTGAAAGGACAGGGGTTCGAATTTTTAGAGTCCCCGATAGGGGATCCGTAAACCCCTCGCCTTTAGGCGACGGACAAGTCGGCTAGATTAAACTGTAGGGATGGAAGACTACAAAAGAGGCAGCCACTCGGTCTGGGATTGCAAATACCACCTGGTGTGGACGACGAAGTACCGGTATCAGATTCTGGGTGGGGAAGTAGGCCAGAGGTGTCGTGAGCTACTGAGGGAAATAGCGCGAAGCAAGGAGATGACGATCTACGCGGGGTCTGTGAATCGGGACCATATCCATCTACTGATAGGGATCCCGCCGCAATTGTCGGTGTCACGAGCAGTGCAGTTTCTGAAGGGCAAGAGTTCGCACAAACTGTTATCGGAGTACGCAAGCTTGCGGAAGCGATACTGGGGCCAGCACCTATGGGCGCGAGGGTA
The DNA here is from genome assembly GCA_031418675.1 of Pseudomonadota bacterium. Classification (GTDB taxonomy): domain Bacteria; phylum Pseudomonadota; class Gammaproteobacteria; genus JADJYF01. Next base: position 1,369 of record JANOXY010000704.1, on the reverse strand, counting down.
TTGGGTCGCGACAAGCGGGAATGTGACGGATGAGGTATGGCAGGAGTACATCAAGAATCAGAAGCCGCCGGAGCCCGACGACGACTTCCAAGTAGTGTAATCGGCCGCAGGGCCGATCAATCCGGCTTATAGCCGTAACCCGAAGCCACCGCCTTTAGGCGGTGGAGTATTCACGCCTAGGGTCAACGGTCAGCGCATCGCAGCCGCCGGCGGAATCAATTTGTGCTGCCGTCAATTAGCGGATGCGCGCGGCGGGATTGACGCAATTTGGTGGCACCTCGCCGCGCCGCAAGGCTTCTATGCCGGCCGCTGCGCGCGCGGCTATGCCTTCGAGACTGGCCACGGTCACGCCGCCGATATGTGGCGTGGCGATGACGTTTTCTGCCAGCAGCGGATCGTCGGCCGGGAAGGGTTCGCGCCAGAACACGTCCAGACCGGCGCCGGCGATGTGTGTGCTGCGCAGGCCGGCGAGCAGCGCGTGGTAATCGATGACGGGGCCGCGTGCGATGTTGACAATGAAGACCCCGCGTTTCATGCGCGCCACCATGGCGGTGTCGACCAGACCGATATTGTCGGCGCTCGCCGGTGCGGCGACGATCACGTAGTCGGCGCTGCCAATGACTTGGTCAAGCGCGGCGAAGGGCAGGTGTTGCGCAAGCGGTATGCTGGCATCGCGCGGCCGCTTGCCATCCGGGCCGTGGCGCGAAACGGCGATGACTCGCGCGTCGAAGCCGGCTAAGCGGCGCGCGATCTCTTCGCCGATGTCGCCATAACCCAGGATCAACACCGTGCTCCGCCACAGCGCCTGCCCAAGTGGCGCGCCGAAGCGACCGGCACGGAAGCGCGCAAACGCACCCGGCAGATCACGTCCCAACATCATCATCAGCGCGATGGCGAGCTCGGCGACCGACTCGGCGTTGCCAGTGCCGAGGCTCGGCACGTTCGCAACCCACACCCCGGCGCGGGTAGCGGCCTCGATGTCCACACCTTCCAGACCCACCCCATACTGCTGCACGAGCTTGACCCGCGTGCCGGCAAAGGCGGCCGCGGGGATCGCCGTCATGATCGGAATGAGCACTTCACATTCGGCTGCCAGCGCGAGCACCCCGCCCGCGCCCGCTTCGACGATCTCGTCCTGCGGCAGCTGCGCGCGAAGTTCGGTCAGAATGCGTGCTGCGCCGGTGACGCATAGTCCGATCTTCATGACTTGTTCGTCCGTTTGTGAAACCGTGCCGATGGTACCGTCCCAGACGCGGCATGCGCGAGCAGTGTGGTGTCCCCGTGCTGCGCGACCGGGCTTGGCAGGTCGGCGAGCAGGCACTAACTGCCACCCGCGCGACCCTGTAGGTGCGAATTTATTCGCACACTA
>JANOXY010000703.1:0-1984 GCA_031418675.1 Pseudomonadota bacterium | reverse complement strand
TCTTGGGACCGACCATGGGGACACCGGGCACGTTATCCACGCTGTCACCGACCAGGGTCAGATAGTCGATGATGCGGTCCGGCGGCACGCCGAATTTGGTTTGGACGCCAGCGGGGTCGAGCACCGTGTTGTCCATCGTATTGATCAGTGTGATCTGCTCGTCGACCAGCTGCGCAAGATCCTTATCGCCAGTCGAGATCAGTACGCGCATGCCGGCTGCGCGTGCCTGTTCAGCGAGCGAGCCGATGACGTCGTCGGCTTCGACACCCGCAAGCTGCAGCAAAGGCATGCCCATCGCTTTGATAATGTCGTGCAGCGGTTCGATCTGTGTGGCGAGCTCGTCCGGCATGGACGGACGATGGGCTTTGTACGCAGGAAACCATTCGTCACGGTGTGTTGGGCCGCGTGGATCGAACACCACTGCAAAATGCTCGGTGGGATAGCTATTACGCAGACGACGCAACATGGCTATCACGCCGTGCATCGCACCTGTTGGCTCACCCCTGGAGTTATTCAGCGCGGGCAGGGCGTGGAAGGCGCGATACAGGTACGACGAGCCATCGACCAGAACGAGCAACTGGGTCATGAACACTAAGCCTCGAGGGGAGCCACATCGTTGTCAGGCGATGGCTGCCGGTGATTCCATGCGGGTTTCGATGGTACTCTACGGGGGCAATCAAGCGCCAAGCCAAGTGCTGCGAGAATCCCCATGAGAGCATTACTCTTCGCGTTCATTTTCGGCTATCTGGCCGCACCGCTGGCAAGCTTTGCAGCCGACGAAAACGAAAAATTCGGCGAGGCGCCACCGCCGCCGCCAGTCGGGACCATACCCATACCCGATGAAGGGGACGATGAGGACACACGATCCAGCGGGCCCGAGCCGGAAGTGACCATCGTGCAGCGCAAAGACGCCAAGCTCGAAGAATATCGCCTCAATGGGCGACTCTACATGATCAAGATCGTGCCGTTTATCGGACCGCCCTATTATCTCGTTGACCGTGACGGGGACGGCTTGATGGAATCCAGGATCAACGGTCGCGGCGCAGAGCCTCGCGCGCCGCAGTGGACCATTCTGAGCTGGTAAAGCCGCGCCTTTGTTAAGCCGCGCGTCAGCGCCTGCCGCGCACGCGCGGGCCTGCTGACTGATCACCCGATGTCCGTTTATACCGTCGTTGAGCGCGCCGAGCTCGAATCCTTCCTTGCGAGCTATGGGGTCGGGCCATTGCGAAACTTCAGCGGCATTGCCGCTGGTATTGAAAACACCAATTATTTTGTCAGCACAGACCTTGGTGAGTATGTCCTCACTTTGTTCGAATTCACGCCCGCCACCGAATTGCCCTTCTTCCTCGACCTCATGGCGCATTTAGCCGCACACAAGGTGCCCAGTGCTCGGCCGCTCGCCGACTGGGAGGGACGCTTCTTGGGTGAACTCAAGGGTCGGCCAGCTGCCTTGGTCGCGCGCTTACCCGGGGCCAGTGTCACCCAACCCGGAGTCGAGCATTGCGCCGCAATCGGCCAAGCGATGGCCCAGATGCATTTGGCGACCCTCGAGTTTGCGCCGCGGCGAACTAACGATCGCGGACACCCGTGGCGCGCAGCCGTAGCTAGCCTGGTGGCGCCGCGACTGGATGCAGCCGACCGATGCTTACTCGAGGAGAGCGTTGACGAATTTTGCGAAGATCGCTTTGGCGCGCTGCCCGGCGGCGTAATCCACGCCGATTTGTTCCGCGACAATGCTCTATTTCATGCCAAACGCTTAACCGGCATCATCGATTTTTACTATGCCTGCAGCGGTGCCTTTGTCTACGACCTCGCTGTAGCGCTCGCAGACTGGTGCTTCGACGAAGACAAACGCACCCTGCAAACCTCGCTGGTCAAAGCAATGCGTCACGGGGATTGGGATATTGTCTCAGGTGGAATGTTTGATGATCTTTGGGATCGTCGTAAACACGTCATTGAGCCGTTCGAGATTCCAAAGAGCGGC
>JANOXY010000702.1:0-3248 GCA_031418675.1 Pseudomonadota bacterium | reverse complement strand
CGGCGTGAACGCCGGCCCGCTAGGATGAACGGACCAGGGAGGGTAGGGATGTTCCGTTCAAGACCTGTATCGTCATCCGGTCCGCTACCCTTTAATTTTTTTTGTGACTTAGGTTGATTAAACCCGGCTACCCCAACATTTATGTACTCACAAAACAGCAAACTCACCGATTTGATCGAGTGGAACCTTGCCACTCGCACCGGCTACCTCACGCACGAAGCGCGGCACCAGGTAGCCTGGTAACAGGGCGCGCAGCTCGCGTTCCAGGTGGGCTGCCCGGGCATCGCCCGCATCAAAGTGAGCGGCGCCGCGCACCCGGTCGAGCAGGTGCAGGTAGTAGGGCAGCACACCGGCAGCAAATAAGGTTTCCGACAGCTGCGCCAGGATCGTTGCGCTATCGTTGACCCCACGCAGCAGCACCGCTTGATTGAGCAAGGTGATGCCGACATCACGGCAGGCGCTCAGCGCCGCTTTCACCTCGTCATCAATCTCATGGGCATGATTGGCATGGATCACCAGCACCGGCTGCAGGCGTCCGCCGCCCAGCGCTGCGAGCAAAGCCGGTGTGATACGCGCCGGCAAAACCACCGGCAGGCGCGAGTGAATGCGCAGGCGTTCGACATGGGGTATGGCAGCGAGCCTGGTGACCAACGCGCTCAGCGCCGCATCGTCAAGTACCAGTGGATCGCCACCGCTCAAAATCACTTCACTCAATGACCGGTCAGCCGCAATCGTGGCGATCGCCGATGACAGCGCGTCCGCGCCCACGCTGTTGCCGTAGGGAAACTCCCGCCGAAAGCAGTAACGGCAATGAATCGCGCAGGCGCCTGTCACGATCAACAGTGCACGTCCGTGGTACTTGCGAATCAGGCTGCCGTCGGTGAAGTGGGTGATCTCGGCCAGGGGATCGGCGCTGTAGCCGACGGTTTTGTCGGCCTCACAGGCTAAAGGCAAAACCTGGCGCAAGAGCGGATCGTGGGCATCACCATGGCGCATACGCGCGGCAAAGCTACGGGTCACACGAAACGGAAAGTCAGGTTTATCGGCCAGCACCAGACCGGCGGACTCGAGCCCGAGCGCGCTGAGCAGCGCGACGGGATCGCGATAAGCCTCGCGCAACTGAGTTCGCCAGTGACTCGTGTCCAACACGTGCTGGCTTCGCGCTATCATAGTGGCCGCCGAAATTCTGGAAATACCGAGGTCTATGGCCACTTACAGCACCAACCAGTTCAAGCCCGGGCTGAAAATCATGTTGGACGGTGATCCCTTCACCATCGTCGACAACGAATTTGTCAAACCCGGCAAGGGCCAAGCGTTTAATCGTATCAAAATCCGCAACCTCAAGACCGGGCGCGTGATCGAAAAGACCATGAAGTCCGGCGACACGGCGGAAGGTGCGGATGTAGTCGATCTGGAACTGCAGTTCCTCTATACCGACGGCGAGGAGTATCACTTCATGAATACTCAGACCTTTGACCAGATTATCGCCCCCGCAGCCGCCATGGCCGACGCCGCAAAATGGTTGAAGGGCCAGGAGATGTGCCAGGTCACCTTGTGGAACGATGCGCCGCTCGCGGTCTCACCGCCCAATTTTGTGGTGTTGCGCATCACCGAGACCGATCCGGGCCTGCGCGGCGACACCGCCACTGGCGGCACCAAACCCGCCAAAATGGAAACCGGTGCGGTAGTCAAAGTGCCGTTGTTTATTGAACAGGGCGATCTGCTGAAGATCGATACCCGTACCGGCGAATACGTGTCGCGCGCCAAGGAATAACGCGCGCCAGCCCATCATGCCGCGCAGCTGGCGGCCCACTGCAGCCATCACAACGCTGCGCCAGCGCGCGGACATCATTACCGCGCTGCGCGCTTATTTTGCTGGTCAGGGTGTGTGTGAAGTCAGCACCCCAGTGCTCTGCGCTTACGCCACCAGCGAGCCGACCCTTGCCAATCTGGCGCTCCATAGTCCGTTTGATGCGGCTCGACGCTGGTATCTGCGCACCTCGCCCGAAGCGGCCATGAAACGCCTGCTGGCCAGCGGCAGCGGTGACATCTACCAGCTCGCTCCGGTGTTTCGTGCGGACGAAAGCGGCCGGCACCATCTCACCGAATTCACGCTGCTGGAGTGGTATCGCGTCGGTTTCACGCTGGCTGATCTCATGGACGATGTTGAACGGGCGCTGCGTGCTGTGGGTTTTTCCCGTGGTATTACACGCATGCGTTACGCTGATTTGTTCGCGGCGCATTTTGGTGATTCGCCCCATGGTTTGCCGAGCGCGCGCCTGGCTGAACTGGTCGCTCAGCAGTCGGTGGCGCTCGCGGTGACCGATTCAGACGATCGCCCTTTGCTGCTCGATTGCCTCTATGCCGCTGTGCTTGAACCCGCGCTGCGGGCGGCGGGCGCAGTCTTGCTCTACGACTATCCCTTGGAACTGCGCGCCTACGCGCGCCTGCACGGTCACGCGCCCCGCGTCGCCGCGCGCTTTGAATTGATCATCGACGGTTTGGAACTCGCCAACGGCTATCACGAGATTGTCGATGCTAGCGAGCAGGCCCAGTGTTTCATCGATGACAACGCACTACGACTCAAGCGTGGCTTGCCAGCCGTCACGCCCGATCGAACTTGGTTGGATGCGCTGGCCGCTGGCATGCCGGATTGCGCCGGCGTCGCCTTGGGTATCGAACGCCTGCTGATGACACTGGGGCTGGGTCAGCCCATTCATGCGGTGACGAGTTTTGCCCACGAACTGGACAACGACGAGCTCGATGAAGCGTAGTGGGTGGAAGTGGGCAGACCGATACTGATTTTTTTGAATCAGTAACTTAAGTAGACTAAGTGGATCTGTACTTGATGCTTCGACCGTGCCTGACAATGGGCGTTTACCAAATCGACAAATTGATGGGGGAGGCGCGCCGCCTGGCGGCGGAATATCGCCGCGCGACCGGCAAGACCCTGGCCATCAGTGGTGAGATCGCGATCAGTGATGCCATCAGTCTGCTCGGTCTTGAGCCGGCACCGGGCAACGCCGAGGGCTACGACGCCGTGCGCCGGCTCGACGCTGGGATCGAGAAGGTCCAGGTCAAAGCACGCACCGTTTTCGACGACACACGTCGTCCCCATCGGTTAGGACAACTCAAGCTGGACAAGGACTGGGACGTCGTGCTGCTGGTCTTGATGGACGAAAACTACGAGCCGGTCGAGATCCACGAGGCACACCGCGCGCCGCTGGAGACAGCCCTCGCTGAAGCCA
>JANOXY010000701.1:0-7572 GCA_031418675.1 Pseudomonadota bacterium | reverse complement strand
CGGTGCAGCCGGGATCGCAACCACACCTGCGGTCAGGGCATTGACCACCCGCGCCAGGCCCGGATCCAAAAAGAAGCTGGCGAACTGACTGTCGTTCTTCGGCACGTCCATGCTGAAGCGATCTTTGAAACCGGTACCGATGATCAACTCGTTGATCAAAGGATTACCCATGCGCTGCACCTGGCGATAACCACCGGAGTTCTGCGCCGGCAGAGGCGAACGACGCACGGTCACGCGCGGCCGAGAAGTGGTGCCCCACACACCGATGGTGGCGGCGGTAGAGGTCGCAGACTCCAGCTTGCCGGTGCGGGTCAACATCGTCACCGGTACTTCGACGGCGATTGAGTTGACTGCATAACCGGACACCGTGTCAGACGACAAATTGTCCGACGATGCGTCCTGGCCCGCGGTTAAGACCGGAAAAGAGTGGGTGTTCAAGGTATCGAAGGCGCCGCCCAGATCGATCCAGAACGCGTCATCGGTGGTGCCGGCAAAAGCCTTCACCTGGCTAGCCAGACTATGGATACCGGCGTTAAACAACGCGGGGTAGTCCATGGTGCGCGGTCCGACATTGGCGGGCACGGTGGCCAGCTGCGAGCCGAGCACAGTGCGCGACTTCGATACACCGTTTTGATAACGCACCAAGGTCAAGGTGTAGGTTTGCTTCTGACCAAGACCGGCATCGGCCTGGCCGGTGATGCGATCGGGCACGATGGGAGTGCCCGGCGCGACCGGTGCCGAAGAGTTGGCCGGCGCATTGGCACCACCGGCAATACCGGCATAAACCTGGAAAAGATTGGGTAAGGTCTGTTGCGTACTGAAGCGCACTTCCAGGCCGATGTCTTCGACCGCGTCGTTATTGTTGTCGACCTTCAGTTCGTAGACTACATCGGGATCAAAGGGGAACCAGTTGGGGCCGTTGGCCGGTTCGAGCAGCGGATCAACGCCCAGGATCATGGTCACCTTGGGGGTCTCATCGGCCGGGTCGTAGCTGCGAAACGCGTAGACGTCGGTTATGTCAGCCTTGTGGTCCAAGGCCGTGATCGGTGCCTCGCGATGATTGGCGGCTTGCGCGAATGGCGCGCAGGCCAGGCAGTAAACCGCCAGCAATGTGCCATATTTCATGAATCGTTCTCCCTCAGCGATAAAGGCTTTGATGTTTCTAAGCAGACCAGGACTGACAAACCCGGACCGATATGGGCGGCCAGCAGACCACCCTTCTAAGCCACTACGCAGCGACGGTCGTTTTTGGATGCAGCACATCCAAAATCTTTTTTGCTGCGTAGGGAGATCATGGCGAAGCACCAACAACGCTCGAATACTGAACCACCGGCGCGGATTGCGGGTACCCAGTGCGTGGCTATAATCGAGGCCCTTTGCACATGGATACCGGTCGGCGCAACGTGGCTGACAACGACTCACTCAATGCCGCTGCGCGCGAGTGGATCGCGCGCATGGCCTGTGGCGATGAGACTGGGATGAGCCTCTTATATGACGCCACGCTGGGTCATGTGTACGGCCTGGCGATGCGCGTGACGCGCGATCAGGACGCCGCCGAAGACGTCGCTGCCGAAACCTATCTGCAAGCCTGGCAGCAGGCCGGCCGCTATGACAGTGAACGCGGCCCGCCCCTGGCCTGGTTGCTGAACATGGCGCGCAGCCGTGCGCTCGACTACCTGCGGCGGCGGGGGCCGGTGATGAGCGATAACGTGACGCTCACCGACGAGCAACATCTGCAAGAACAATCCAGCGAGGATGACCCGCTGTCCTTGGTGATGGCCTTGCAGCGAGACACGCGCCTGCGCGAAGCCATCGCGAGCTTGTCGCCGGTCGCCCAACAGCTGCTTGGCCTGGCATTTTTTCGAGGGCTGTCCCATGGCGAAATTGCCGAGTTGACAGACTTGCCGCTGGGCACGGTGAAATCCCATCTGCGGCGCGCGCAAGACAGCCTGCGCCATACCTATCGCGAATAGCTTGCTTTGGAAGACACGCACAACGTGAACGAGCACAACGACGACGACCCGCTGCCGCAGGCCTTACTGGACGAGCTTGGCTGTGGCGTGACACCGCTGATGCCAGCTCCGGCGCGGGCTGCCGATTTGCGTGCGCGGGTGATGTCCTCACTCAAGGACGTAAGACAGGAGAGCAGCGAGTTGTCCCTGGCTATCGCCGCTGTGCGCGATATCACCTCTATGGCCGAACAGCGCTGGGAACAACGCTGGCTGGGTATAGAGCTGTGCATGCTTCGCGAGACCGCCGACAGTCGTTCCTATCTTATGCGCATGCAGCCCGGCAGTTCCTTGCCTGCCCATATTCACGATCAGGATGAGGTGAGCATGATCATTGAGGGTGAAGCCTGGGTGGGTGATGAACACCTGATGGTCGCGGGGGATTTTCAATTCATGCCGGCCGGTGTTGCTCACGCTACCATTCGGTCACCAGCTGGTTGCATCGCATTTATCCACGGACAACACGGTTACCACCCGCGCATCACCGTGGGTTTTGTTGCACGCTTCATTCAGTACACGCTACAGCGCTGGACACGCTGAGTGTGCCTGCGTTTGCGAAACTAACCCCGGATACATAGTTTTGCACCCCGCCAGCGGGCCGGCCCGGACCGCTTACTGACCACGGACAAATTGCCGGGGTTAGACTGACGCGACCCGATCCGCGCCAAGGGCGGCGCCGACGCCGTCAGCGCGGAAACCAGAGGAGCACAACGCATGGCAGCACGACGCGGTCGCTCCGGCGACGATATTCTCGGCGGTATCGCCGACCACGACAGCCTGGAAGGTCGCGATGGGGATGATCAGCTCTATGGCCGAGCCGGCAACGATGACCTGCGCGGCGGTCGCGGCAACGACTACCTGAACGGCGGCCAGGGCGCCGACACACTGCGCGGCGGTAGCGGCCATGATCGTCTCTATGGGCTGCAGGGCAAGGACACCTTGTACGGGGGTGGTGATAACGACGCCCTGTACGGCGGCAACAACACCGACAAACTCTACGGCGGCATGGGCGGCGACCGACTCAACGGCGGCGCGGGCCGCGATGTCTTGCACGGCCAGGACGGCAATGATCGACTTTTTGGTGGACGGGGCAGCGATCGGCTTGACGGTGGCGAGGGTCGCGACGAGCTGCATGGCGGGGCCGGCAACGATCGTCTGATTTACGACGCTGACGACAGCCGCGTGCGTGGTGGCGCCGGCGAAGACACTTTAGTGCTGAACGGTGCCCAGCTGACGCTGGACCTGCGCAACCTTGACGATCTGGATCTGCGTGGCATCGACGTCATCAACCTGAACGGCAGTGGCGCCAATACCTTGATGCTCGATGCGCGCGACCTGCTCGCGATCTCCGATCAAAATATGTTGCGGGTGATGGGCGGCGCCGACGACAGTGTGAATTCACCGACCGACGTATGGACGCGCAACGAGACCGGCGCGCTGGAACTTGATGGTCAGCATTACGACCGTTGGGATTTTGGTGATGCGACGCTGTACGTCGATTCGGACATTGCGTTGAATAATGTCGCGAGCGGTGGTGAGAGTTTCGCTGGCGGCCAAGTCATCAACTTCGGAGTTGAAATTCAGGGCATCGCTGGAGACTTCTTTGACAAAACCGAGTACTTTTTTGACGGGCAGACGGAAGTCTATTCATCAATCGAACCTCTCGCCCCGGACGTGATCCCACCCGTCTAGCGCCGCCCTCAGCCGCCGGCGATCCCCACCATAAAAGAAATCGTCTCGCCATCGGCGAGACTGTCTTCCATGGAAATGCGCCGGCCTTTGGTGTCAACGAACATGGTGCCGCGTTCGTTCAACTCATTGGTGTCCGCGTCGATCAGCATGGAACGCATTTTTTCGCCATACTTCACGCTGATACGTTCGGCGAGTTCGGCCACCAGGGGTTGCTCCAACTGAAAGGAATCGCGAGCGGTGGCCGCGAGTTCCTTGAAGTGACTGTGAAACTCTGTGTGAACAGTAATCACGCTTTTCCCCTCACGCCAGTGCGCCGTCGGCGGCCAGCACTTCAGCGACATCATCCAAGCCGAGCTCAGTCAGTTTGGCGCGAGTCTGCAGACCCGAATCACGCTCCCAACCCCGCCACTCGTAGTATTCGTCCAGCACCGGAATAAACATGTCGGCCGCGACGCGTCCGGCATACATGCCTTCGTTGTTCGGCTCCCACATCCAACGCTCGCAGACCGTATCGTGCTCACGACGCAGACCGATGCGGGAATTGATGGCCTTCTCCAGATTACAGATGCGCTCGCCATCGCGCATCAGCTCTTCGGGCGAGCGTTCGATACCGGTGACGGCGGCAAAAGCCTGACCGTAATACTCCTGCGGCGTGTAACCCGCCGGATCGAGCATCCAATGGAACAGGCACACGCCATAGGAATTCAGCAGTGCCACCTGGTTCTCGACCAAGGCCGTGCAGGCACCCTTCAACAGCGGCGTGCTCAGATCGGCGGCTTCGGTGCGCCCGTTGAAATATTTTTTGGACAAATCCTTGCGCTGGAATTTTTCGATGAGGCCGATGCCCTTCAGATGATCAGCACCGCGCGAAGCGACCGCCATGTTGTTCATCCAGGTGGGGAAGGCGCGCATTTCTTCGGTAAAGCTGGCGCCACCCTTGCCGTAGATGGCGTACTTCATGAAGTTCTGGCCCAGCATGGCCGAGAGTTTCAAAGCGCCAAAATAAGGCCCATCACCAAACATCACACCGAAGGGATTGCTCTGGAAAACGATGCTTTCCATGCAGGCTTCGATGTCTTCCATATTGCCCCAGCGCAGAGGCTGCGCATGGCCGAACAATTCGGCCACTTCGCGATCGGAAATCAGCTCGCGCTGTTTCAGTTCCATCAGGAAACTGATCGAGCACGATAAGTCTTGATTGTCGATCGCATAGTCGTTGGTGACCTTGCCCCAGTGCGCCACTTCCGCCCAATCACGCACGTCGAGCATGCCGGCCGCGCTGCCGGTGGTCAGGTATTCGGGACGTCGGAACACCTCGCCCTTGTACTTGGCCGCCGCTTCGGTCTCGGTGCCTTCAATCTTGTATTTGCTGTCGCAGGCGATGAAACAATCGGACGAACAGACTTCCGAATACTTCTGGTATTTTTTCACCCAGTTGTCCGAGCGGATCTCTTCCCCGCGAAAAGTATTGCCCTGGTTGTTGCGCCAGGAATGACCACCGATGTGCTGATACATCTCAACCGCACCGAGTGTGCCGCGGCGTTTGAATCCGTACACCGCCTCGTTGCTATCGAGCTTGCCTTTGAAGTCATTCGACCAGTCGAGCATGTCCTTGGGTCGTGTCACCGGCAGACCACCGTTGCCCTGTACGGCGATGGCTTTCAGATTTTTAGAACCCAGCACCGCGCCACCGCCGCCGCGTGCGTGAATGCGCAGGGCGTCGGCCACTACCCCAGCCATACCCACCTGGTTTTCACCGGCTTGGCTTATGGTCAGCGTGCTGGTCTTGGACGGCCAGGTGCCGTGGGTTTCCTGCAGAATGGCGTGGGTCTCGGCGGTGTTCTTGCCCCACAGATGACTGGCATCGAGCAGCGACACCTCATCGTTGCAGATATGCAGATACATGGGTCGTGGTGCACGGCCGGTGATGGCGATGTATTCGTAGGCGGTGAAGCGCACCATGTAAGGGAATTTGCCGCCCCCGGCAGAATCGCCAAAGATGCCGTAGGCCGGGCTCTTGAAAGTGATGCGGCCCTTGATGCCACTACCGGCGCCGGTGCCGGCCAGCGGCCCGACACCGAACACGAAGATGTTGTCCGGTCCACGTGGATCACAACGGATGTCGTGGGTCAGGAAGTGCTCCCACATGATCCAGTTATTGATGCCGGAGCCACCGATCCAGCGTTCGAACAACTGGTGCGGAATAACTTCGCTTTTGAGTTCGCCGGTCGTCAGATTGACGCGCAGTAAACGGCTTTCCATGGCATCTCTCCCCTAGGTGGCCAGCGCGTGCGCGCTCAAGCCGAACTGCTGATTTCGCCGCGCTCGAGCATCGCCTGCATCATGCCGACTTCGTCTTGCTTCTCGGCCTTCTGTTTGCTGACTCTGTTGAACTCAGCCTGCTCTTCATAGAACAACACCGGCAAGCGGGTGTATTGCTTGCCTTGATTGACCATTTCCGGGCGCGTTGAGCAGGCTTTCACACAGACCGGCTCGCCACCGCACAAATCGCATTTCAACAACTCGCCGCTGGGCGCAACAAACACCACGTCGAACGGGCAGCCGGGCACACATTCCATGCATTGAATGCAGTTGTCCTGTTCGATGACAGCGGCGCGGGTTTGAGGATCGTAATAAAAGGCGTCGGTCGGGCAGACGTCCGCGCACGGTGGTGGGTTGCCACAGTGATGGCAGATCTCGGCGATGAAGCCGAGCCCATCGGGGTTCACCCGTGAAGGTTTTTCCGGCGCGTGGTCGATGCGCAGCCGCGCGTATTGCGGGTTAACCATGCCGTCGGGTGAGTGGGCCAGCGCACAGGCCACCTCACACACATTGCATTCGGTGCATTGATTGCGCAACGCGAATAATTTGACCGCAACATTGGGCACTTCTTCGCCGGGGGCGTAACGCTGAACGCCGGTGACCATCTCAATCTGCGGGGTCGAAGTTGTGGTCATGGTGAAGAAGTTCGCGGCCAGGGCCTTTGATCTAAGCGGCGATACTGCGCTGTGTCAACCACGTGCGTGTCACGCGACCCGCGGCGTGGGCTCGCTCTGGAAGACGACGAGAGCAGGGTTACCGACCTTACCCCCTGTCTCGCTGTCACGGAATTGCGCACAATAGCCGCAGGCCACTCGCAGCGTTGAATGATGACTTCCAAGCAAGCCCGCCAATCTCTGCAGCATCCCGACCATGGCGAAATGCCGGTGTGCCGCCTGCTCGATTGTGTGTTCGCCATGAGCCCGAACGGCCGCATTCTGCACTTTCACGTCGAACAGACCGACGTCGAGACCAGCCCGGACCACGTGCGTTACACCCTGACCATGCGCGAACCGCTGCCAGAACGCGCACGTTGCCAGATCATTCCGCCCTTCGTGCCCGAGTTCCAACGCAAAGCCTGAGGCAGATCCCATGACCCATGCCATTGCCACCCCGCTCGAAGTCTCGTTACGCATCGGGCCGGACGGTCCGGCGACGTATATCGATGTACGTACGGTTGCCGAATTTGTGCAAGGCCACCCACGCGGACGGGTGATCAATGTCCCCATTGAGTTCTATCACCCCAAGACCGGCGCGGCCCACGGCAATGCCAGTTTTATGCTGGTGATGGAACATACCCTGCCGCTGGGCACCCCCCTGATCGTGGGGGGCGATGAGGGCCCTCGAGCGGGTCTTGCGGCGGCGGCGCTGAGTGCCGCGGGTTACCAGGACGTCAGCGTGATGAGCGTGGGTTTACCCGGCTGGCGGGCTAATGGCCTGCCGGTGACCGGTAATAACGCGCCTGGCGTCAGCTATGTGTCCTTACTGACACCGGCCAAGCGCAAGGATGGCGTGGCGGCGGCGGACCATCACTGAGCAACGCCCCCGTAGG
>JANOXY010000700.1:0-4160 GCA_031418675.1 Pseudomonadota bacterium | reverse complement strand
GAGCCCGACGACGACTTCCAAGTAGTGTAATCGGCCGCAGGGCCGATCAATCCGGCTTATAGCCGTAACCCGAAGCCACCGCCTTTAGGCGGTGGAGTATTCACCACTGAGCAAGCTCGGAGTCTCGATCAAGGTGCAGCGCGCGACCCGCTTCCCGATAATCCGGCGCATGCTGCGGTGTTTGACAAGAAAGGTCATCGATCGAAATCTACGCAACGGGCGCTCGCCAAGTTAACCGTGTGGGTAATTCCGCCTTCATAAAATGCTCGCATGGGAGTATCACTCCGCAGCGGTGTCCAGGTCGCGCTAACGCGCGGTTCGACCGCTTGCCCGGTAGCTGGCGACAGTGTGGTCGTCGAGTGGCCTACCAAAGAGCGCTGACTTAACAGATCCAAGCTGATGACGTCCAAAGTAGCGAAGTGAACGGCAAGAACCCCAAAATTCCGGCGTCCTGACGAGCCACGATCAGCCGCCGCCACGACGAGTACAATCGCGCCCTGCGATCCACCCCGCACACGACAGAAACATGCCCGACTACCGACTCACCTTTCGCCGAAGGCCCCTTGCTTGGCCCCAAGGGCTCCCCGTAGCAGCGCTGTTGTCTCTTCTGTTCAATGGTTTGCGCGCGTTCTCCCGCTTCTGCATCGGAAAATGACACCACCTCCCCACCGCGCCCCTGCCAGCCCCCTGGACCCCGCCCGTGTGCTGCTGATTACCTTGAGCAACATCGGTGATGTGGTGCTGACCACGCCCGTGCTGGAGGCCCTGGCACGTCATTTTCAGAACACGCCCATCGATCTCGTTGCCGACGCGCGTTCTGCCCAGTTGCTTGCGGCTGCGCCCTATGTGGGGGAAATTTTTCTCTACGACAAACGGGCGGGTTGGTGCGACCGTTTGCGTTTTCTCCGCAGCTTGCGCCGTCGTCGCTACCGGCTCGTGGTTGATCTTCGCGGCCCGGTGATCGCGCTGTTGGTGCGTGCCGAGCAGCGCCTGACAAAACCGCGCCGCCGAGCCCCAGGTCTACACGCGGTGGAAGAGCACTACGCAGCGCTTGCAACTTTTTTACCCGCCTCTCGCCCGCCGCGCTGCCAGCTCTATCTGAGCGACGCGGACCATCGCCTCGCGTCCAGCCTGCTTGCGGATCTGCCGGGTCAGCGCTGGTTGGCAATAGCGCCAGGGGCCAATTGGCCGGGTAAAAAATGGCCGCGCGAACACTATCGCGCTTTGTTGGCCCTCGCCGCGCCGCATTTTGATGCTGCGATCATCCTCGGCTCCGACCAGGATCTGCCCGACGCCCAGGCCATCGCAAACGATGCCCTGCCCTGTGTTATCACCACCGGTAGTACCGGACTGCGAACCGCCGCGGCGGTGCTGTCACGCGCTCAAGCATTTGTCGGTAACGACTCGGGGCTAGGCCATATGGCTGCGGCGCTGGGCGTTCCTACCTTGACGGTATTCGGACCCGGCGATCCAACACGCTATCGACCCTGGGGCCCACGTACGGCCATTGTTATGGCGCCACAGAACGATCTCACGCAACTCACGGCGCACACCGTGTGGGCGGCATTAGAGACCTTACTCTGTGCGCAGTTCGAGACGGCCTGAATGCGTATCGCCCAGATCATGTTGGCCAGAGGATTTGGTGGTGCGGAACGATCCTTCGTTGATTTGACCCTCGCGCTCGCTGCACGTGGCCATCAGTTGCTGGCCGTGGGCGACGGGCGTGGCCTGGCCCTGCCACTGCTGACCAATCGGCCCAATATCGAATGTGTGCAGGTGCGCTGCCATGGCACCTGGGATCTCCTGGCTCGTCACCGCTTGCGACAGCAACTACAACGCTTCGCACCTGATGTAGTGCAAGCCCATCTCGCGCGTGCGGCCCACCTGGCTGGGCACGCCGCCCGCCGCCTAGGGTTACCGACGCTGGCCAAGACCCACAACCTGGTGCAAGTGAAGTACTACCGCGACATGGATGCGCTGGTCCCTACCACCAGGGCCCAAGCCGATCACCTGCGTGCCCAGGGGGTGGAGGCACGCGCGCTACGTCTCATCCCTAACTTCTCTGCGCTGGCCGCCGTTTCGTCGATCAAGCCCAGCACGGGACCACCCTGGTGCATCAAAAGTGCTGGACGCTTCGTGCCGAAAAAAGGTTATGCCGCATTGTTGGCGGCGTTTGCCCAATTGCGCAGCAAGGGTGTGGACGCGCGCCTGGTGATCGGTGGTGATGGTCCCGAGGCAGCACGCTTAAAAACGCAGGCGCAGCGTCTCAATCTCGGGCAAGCGGTCGAGTTTCCAGGATGGATAGATAACGTCGCCCATTTTCTGGCGGATGCTGATGTGTTTGTCTTGCCCTCCCATGATGAGCCCTTTGGCATCATCGTGCTGGAGGCGATGGCCTGCGGTGTACCGATCGTGACCACGCCCACGATCGGACCCCTGGCCATCCTCGATGAACACACAGCATGTTTTGCTGCGCATGACGACGCACCCGCCCTCGCCGATGCGCTCGCGCAGACACTGGTCGACCACGATGCATCCCGCAGTCGCGCCGAAGCAGCGCTCTTGTTGTTTCGCCAACGTTATAGCGCCGACGTGGTGGTTGAACGTTATCTCGCGCTCTACGCCGACTTAATCGCCGAGCAGGCCCAACGCCGCCAGGCGTGACCACACAATCTCAACGGTGATCGACGCCAGACAATCGCCACTGCGCTGCCCCGCATAGCGTGGCTCGTAATCCACACAGGCGATGACCTGGGCTGCCTGGCCCAAGGCGTGATTGCGCCGCCAGTCACTGGGACCGAATAAACCAAACACCGGTATGTCCGCGGCCGCCAGTACATGCATCGGGCCCGAATCATTGGTGACGGCGCACACGGCGTGACGACCGAGCTCGGCGACTTCGGCGAGCGTGAAGGCATCGGTCGCATTGATACCGCCGCTGCGGGCAAGCTCGCTGTTACGCACGCGATCCGGCGCTGCGCCCAGCCACACAACGGCGCGCCCGGCGGCCACTAATCGCTGCGCCAACGCGGCAAAATACGGCCAGACCTTCTCCGGCCGGCCAACACTGGCACCCGCGTGCAGCAAGACCAACGGTTTGCCATTCAAACCATGTGCTGTCAGCCAAGCGCCCACCTTGCGCTGGCCGGCCGTGTCGCAGGGCAGGCATGGTCGCTCCGCAACATCGGTGATGCCCGCGCTGGCCAATACTGCGCGCATGCGCTCAAAAATATGGCACTGGCCGCTCCAGGCGTCGGCCGGATGATGGGTATAGGGAAAACGCTTGTGGTTGCCGACTCGCTCACGGCTGCCCGACAATGCGCACCACAGTGCAGTGCGGTCATTGGCTTGCAGATCGTAAATGCGATCAAAACGCGCCGCGCGCAAAAAGCGCAGCACCGCTAGATTGTTGCGCCAGCCAGCGCGGGCAAAGCTGGTGACGCGATACTCAGGCCAGGCGGCGAACAAGGGTGCGAAGCTCGGTGTCGTCAACAGCTGCAGTTCGTCGTGTGCATGGTGGCGCGCGATGGCAGCAAGCAGGGGTGTGGCCATCACAACATCGCCGAGCGCACCCAGCTTGATCACCAATATCCTGCTCACGACACCGGCAGCCCCATCGCGGCGTTCCCCATGACAGTTTCATCCCAACAGATCATCGGTTTCCATTTCCACGCCTGGCGCCGTGGCCTGGGCAATTTTGCGCTGCTCAGCCAGCGCCAGTGTGTGGGGCAGATCGCGAGCATGCATCAGTCCGGCACCCATTGGCTGAAGTTCATGCTCGCTAATGCCCTATCTTACCAATACGGCACACCACCGCCGGCTTATAACCATGCTAACGATGTTATCGGTGGTCCACGCGACCGTGTCATCTACGCTAATCTGCCGCGCTTGATCAGCAGTCACAGCATGCCCCACCCGCTGCTGCGATTCGAACGCATCCAAGCGCTTTTGGGTCTGCCGCGATATCTGGTACTGGTGCGCGATCTGCGTGCCTCACTGGCTTCCAATTATGTGAAGTGGAGCCAGCGATACGGCGTAGATTTTAGTACCTATCTGCGCGGCGACGTTGCTGGCCGCCGCTACAATAGCGATATCTGGTGGACGCTGCGATTCATGAATGCCTGGGGTGCTGCCGCAGCGCGTGCGCCACAACGCATCAC
>JANOXY010000699.1:0-13208 GCA_031418675.1 Pseudomonadota bacterium | reverse complement strand
CGGACAATGAATCGCCGGCCCGTACCGTGTAGCTGCGTCGTGGCGCGGCATTGCTAGTTGAAGCTTCCGCCACGCTTGTCAGCGCCGGCAGACGGCGGCTCTGCGCTGTAATCGACGACAAGGCTAAGGTCATATCATCGCCATGACCGGCGGCGACCAGTACCTGGGTCGCGCCGGCGACCGTCGTGTGTTTGATCAAGCCGGCATTGAGCGTGCGCAGTTCAGCGGCGTTCAAGCCACTGGCAGCGGTGATCTGCGCGAGCGGTAAGTTGGCCCCGACGTCGATAACCTCGAAATATGGTCGGTCGCGCACCAACGCGGGTTTGACGCCAAAAGACGAAGGGTTGGCGACCACGGCCGCAACGTCCAGCAGGCGCTCGACGTAGTTACGCGTTCCGCTCGGCAAACCAACGGACCAGAAGTCGGTGGGACGACCGCGGTTGCGGTTGCGCTCTACGGCTTGCGCAACCGTGCGTTCGCCACAGTTGTAAGCCGCAATCGCCAAAAGCCAGTCGCCGTTGAATTCTTTGTTCAGCTTCTCAAGGTAGTGCAGGGCCGCCTGGGTGCTGGCAATCACGTCACGACGCCCGTCGTACCAGGACGTTTGTTGCAAGCCGAAGCGTTGGCCGGTGGCAGGTATCATCTGCCATAGCCCACCTGGCCCCCCACGCGAACCGGCGGCCGGGTTAAAGCTGCTCTCGAGCAATGGAATGAGCGCAATTTCGTAGGGCAGCTTGCGCTTCTCGAGCTCCGCGACGATGAAGTACAAATAGGGCTCAGATGCGGCGGAGGCTGATTCGATGACGCGCTTGCCATAGGGCAGGTTGGCCAAAGGTGCGCGCGGGCGATGATGTGGGCTAGTGTGCAAGCTGAGGCCATTGCCGATCTTGCGCCACAGGTCGGGGCCTTCGATCGACGCTTGAATAACCGCTTTCGCGGGGGTTGCTGGTGGCTTAGTTTCGGTGGTTACAAGCGGGGTGGGCGGCGGAGTTTGCGATGTTTCCGGCGGTGCGGTGTGAACGAAGGGTACGGGCACGGAGCAGCCGAACAGCGCGACGCCAATAAGGGCGAAAATCGCCCCAATCCTGATGTGGTTTTCCCCCAACATGGCGGTAATGTAGGAAGGCTAGGGGGGCAAGGTCAACCCTTGACGTTGCGCCGCCGGCCGTGGCCGTGCCAAGCTTCGAACTGTTACGGGGCCTCAATTCCAACCGCAATTAGACCCATATCTATTTGTTTCTAATGAAGATGAATTCCGCGGAAGGTTTCGGCGATGCGAGCCTCGTGACGGGCTTGCGCGGGTGGTTTGAGACCTTGCCTGGCAGCCTGATCGCACAGCTTGAGCGCCGCTTGCTGGGCCGCTTTCTGCCCGATTTGTTCGGTTTCCATCTTGTACAGCTAGGCTGCCATCACCTCGATGGGCTGCTCGATGGCAGTCGCATCGGCCACAAAGTGCGTATCGATCTGGGCCACACGCTCAACGCCAAAGCAGACATGCATTGCATCGAAGACGCCTTACCCCTGGCACCAAACTCCGTTGACGTGATTGTGCTGCCCCATGTGCTGGAATATGCGGTGGATGCCCATCGGGTGTTACGCGAAACCGAACGCGTGCTGATCGGCGAGGGGCATCTAGTCATTCTCGGTTTTAATCCATGGAGCTGGTTTGGCCTGTGGTCGCTGATGACCCGTTGGCGAAGGCTGGCACCCTGGCACGGGCGCTTCATAGGCACTGCGCGCATCAACGATTGGCTGAAGCTGCTGGGCTTCGACATCCTCCACGTCGAGCGGCACAGCTTTCGGCCGCCGCTTCGTGCCGAAGCCATCAACCGACATTTTGAACCGCTGGAACGCCTTGGCGCGTTCTGCTGGCCGCTGTTAGGTAATGTTTACGTCATCGTTGCGCGCAAACGCGTCGAGGGCCTCACCCCGCTGCGCGCAAGCTGGCGTCAGCGTCGCCGGCTGGTTGCGGGCAGCGTCATTGAACCCTCCACCCGCATTTGTGTGCCGAGTGTTGCAGGAACCGATGTGCATGGACACTGACACAGATGTTGTCGAAATTTTCACCGACGGCGCCTGTCGCGGTAATCCGGGACCCGGTGGTTGGGGCGCCTTGTTGCGTTACCGCGGTCACGAGCGTCGCATCAAAGGTTGCGCCGCAGCGACGACCAACAATCGCATGGAGCTCAGCGCGGCGATCGAGGCCTTGCGGGCACTGACGCGCCCCAGTCGCGTGCATCTACATACCGATTCACAATATGTGAAAAATGGCATCACACAATGGCTACCCGGCTGGAAGAAGCGCGGCTGGCAAACGGCCGGTCGCACGCCCGTGAAAAACGTCGATCTCTGGCAGCTGCTTGATGACGCCTGTGGTGGGCACGACGTGCAGTGGTTTTGGGTACGCGGCCATTCTGGGCACGTTGAAAACGAACTGGCGGACAGTCTTGCCAATGCCGCCATCGATGAGATGCTCGAGGCGTCCTGCGCCGCCAGTCGGAGGAATTGAATATGCGTCAAATTGTGCTTGATACCGAGACCACGGGCCTGGAGTCATCCCAAGGCCATCGCATCATCGAAATCGGCTGTGTGGAGATAGTGAATCGCCGCTTGACCGACCGGCGTTACCAGCAGTACATCAATCCCCAACGGGAGATTGACGCAGGTGCAATGGAAGTGCACGGCATCACCCTGAGTGATTTGGCTGAGCGTCCGCCGTTTGCGGAAATTGCCATGGAGTTCCTCGAGTTTGTGCGCGGCGCGGAACTGGTGATCCACAACGCGCCTTTCGATGTCGGTTTCATCAATATGGAGCTGGGGTTGTTAGGTCCGGCGTGGGGCCGGACCGAAGATTACTGCACGGTTTTCGATACTCTACCGCTCGCGCGTGAAATGCATCCCGGGCAACGTAACAGTCTCGATGCCTTGTGCAGGCGCTACGACATCAGCAATGCTCACCGCGAACGCCATGGCGCTCTGCTCGACGCTGAGTTGCTGGCCGAAGTTTATCTGGCCATGACGGGCGGCCAAGCGACCCTTGAACTCGACGCCGGACGCAAGCGCGACCGTCAGCGTGGTGGGCCAGCTAAACCGGCACAGACACCGGCGCAGTTGACCGTGGTGCCACCGAGTGCGGCGGAGGTCGACGCCCACCAGCGCGCGCTGCAGGCGATTGACAAGGCCAGTCGAGGTGCGTGTCTGTGGTTGCAGTCGTGAACAGCAGGGACTGTCGGAGCGAGGAAGAGTGTGGCGCCGGGATACCGGCGCTCACAGTAACGCGGGTCGCCGTCAGGCAACGGCTTCTTTAGCTAGGCGTTGCAGTTCACCGTTCTGGTACATGCCCATCACGATGTCACAACCCCCCACCAGCTCACCGCCGATGAACAATTGGGGGAAGGTCGGCCAGTCGGAATAGCGCGGTAGATTCTGACGAACCTCGGGCTCGGCCAGCACATCGACTGAGTGAAATTCTGCGCCGCAGGCCTTCAGCGCCTCGACGGTGCGCATCGAGAAGCCGCATTGCGGGAACTGCGGTGTGCCTTTCATGAAGAGCACGATGGGATTGGTCTCGACGATGTTCTTAATACGTTCCAAAGCGTCCATACGCTCTCCTTAAATGTTGCCAGTGCAGAGGTGCCGACGGCCACGCCGAGAATCGGCGGCGGGCGGCGCTTAGAACCAGTCTAAGTCGTCTGCCTTCAATTTCAAACGTTCATTCCCTAGGGGATTCAAACGTGCCCCAGCCGCCGCCGCCCGCGCTCATGATCGAGAGGCGATCGCCGGCCTGCACGTCCACCTCGCATTTAGCCGGCAGGAGTACGCCGTTCAGCGTGTTACGGCCGCGCTGCCCGTCGCACCCGCCAGCCAAGCCCCATGGCGCCAGATCGCGGCGTTCACTTAATACCGTCACCGCCGCATCGGCCAGAAACTGGTAACACCGCTCGATGCCATCGCCACCTTGCCATCGTCCTGTGCCACCGCTACCGCGCCGTATGGCGTAACGCACAACGCGCAACGGATAGGACATTTCCAGCACCTCGACCGGGGTATTGAGAGTATTCGTCATATGGGAATGGACCGCGTCCAGCCCTCGACCGCCGGCGTGGGCACCCGTGCCCCCGCCTATGGTTTCGTAGTAGTCCCAGCCACTGCTGCCCATCGCGACATTATTCATACTGCCGTTGCTCGCAGCGGGGATCCCTCTCGGCAAGGCTCCGGCCAGCGCACCGAGGATGACGTCGACAACACGCTGGCTGGTCTCGCAGTTTCCGGCCGCCACTGCCGCCGGTCTCCGCGCGTTCAGTAATGAACCTGGCGCTGCAATGATCTCAAGCGGGCGCAATGAACCGGCACAGGACGGAGTGTCGGCCGGCATTAAGGTGTAGAAGGCGTAATAAACTGCAGCGGCCGTGACCGCCAAAGGACAATTCACGTTGCCGGCCACCTGCTTCGCACTACCGCTGAAGTCGACACACGCGCCGCCGTTGGTAAGGGTGATGGCAACCCGCAGGGGTATCGGCCCCGGTCCGATTCCGTCGCCATCGAGAGCGTCTTCAAAACAATAGCGGCCGGCAGGTAAGGCTGCCAGCGCGCCGCGCGCGAGCGTTTCAGCGTAATCGTTAACCTGTGCTAGCGCTGCGTTGAAAGCGTCTCCGCCGAGCGTCGCGAGCAGTGCCGCGAGACGCTCCAGACCGATGCGGTTGGCGCTGATCTGCGCGGCCAAGTCGGCCAGCGTTGCAGCCGGATTGCGCAAACTCTGCGCCAATAACGCGTACATGTCAGCGTCGGGCCTGCCCTCGCGCACAAGATGGCGCGGCGCAATCACCAGACCTTCCTCATCGAGACTGCGCGACAAGGGCATGGAACCCGGGCGCGGACAACCAATATCGGCATGGTGAGCACGATTGGCGACAAAGGCCACACAACTGCCGGCAAGGAACAGAGGTGCGACGACGGTGACATCGGGCAGATGGGTTCCGCCAAGATAGGGATCATTGACGATGATCATGTCGCCCGGCCGCCAGCTGATGGCGGCGATGATGCTGCGCATCGCGAAGGCCATGCTGCCGAGATGCACCGGGATGTGCGCGGCCTGGGCACACAACTCGCCGCGCGCATCGAACAGCGCGCAGGAATAATCGAGTCGGTCTTTGATATTCGGTGAGAGTGTCGCGCGACGCAGGGTTGCGCCCATTTCGCGGCATATCGCGCTGAGTCGGTTGACGAACAGCGACAGCTCGATTGGATCCACTCTATCTCACCGTTTCCATTGGATTTTCAGCTGATTTTGTCTTGCATAATACGGCACTCTTTCGCACAATGCGCCAGAGCATACGCGCGGCCGAACGCGCAACAATATCCACCGAGCAGCCCGGCCATGTGGTCGGGCTTTGTTTTTCTGGCGGGGCTAGAAGCTTATGGCGACGGGTATTCCAGGACTGATGTCGAATTACGGGCGGATGGACGTGACCTTCAGTCATGGCCGCGGAGCGTGGTTGTGGGACAGCGAGGGTCGTCAGTATCTCGATGCCCTGTGCGGCATCGCAGTGTGTGGTCTCGGTCATGCACACCCCGATGTGACGGCGGCGATCGCCGCACAGGCGACTCGCTTGCTCCACACCTCCAATCTGTACCGGGTGGAGCGCCAGGAACAGCTTGCCAACCGGCTCAACGCTTTATCGAAGATGGATCGCGTCTTTTTCTGTAATTCGGGTGCCGAGGCCAATGAGACGGCGATCAAGATTGCGCGCAAGTTCGGCCACGATAAAGGCATTGCGCGACCCGCCATCGTTGTCACTGACGGCAGTTTCCATGGCCGCACCCTGGCGACCCTGAGCGCCACGGGCAACGCTAAGGTCCATGCCGGTTTCGAACCGCTGGTTGATGGCTTCATCCGTGTGCCCTATGACGATGTCGACGCCGTTGGCAATGCCGCTGCACACGCCGACGTGGTGGCCGTCCTGGTCGAGCCGGTTGAAGGCGAGGGTGGCATCATCGTGCCACAGCCGCGTTACCTGGCCGCGCTGCGTAAGTTGTGCGATGACCGCGGTATTTTGCTCATGCTCGACGAAGTGCAAACCGGAATGGGGCGTACCGGCCGCTGGTTTGCACATCAGCACGAAGGCATCGTGCCTGATGTCATGACCCTGGCCAAAGGTCTGGGCAACGGTGTGCCGATCGGGGCCTGCATCGCACGCGGTGCGGCGGCTGAAGTTCTGCAGCCCGGGACCCATGGCTCGACTTTTGGTGGCAATCCTTTGGTGTGTGCAGCGGCTCTGGCGGTGATCGAAGCGATCGAGCGCGACGGTCTGATCAAGCGCGCTGCCGACCTCGGCGCTAGCATGATCAAGGGGTTCACCCGCGCCCTGGCTGACAACCATGCAGTCACCGCTATCCGTGGTCATGGACTCATGCTGGGCATTGAACTCGATCGCGGATGTTACGAGCTGGTCAAAATAGCGCTGGCCCAAGGCCTTTTAATCAACGTGACGGCCGATAAAACGGTGCGCCTGTTGCCACCGCTGATCCTGAGTGACGACGAAGCGGCACAGGTCGTGGAACGCGTGGCACGTTTGATTAATGACTTCACAGCCAACCCGGTCCGAGCATAGGACTTCAACGGTGGCGCTCCGGCACTTCCTCGCGTTGGATGATTTGAGCGGCGAAGAAATTCGCGGGCTGCTGGAGCGTGCATTGGAGCTCAAACGTTGGCGTCGTGAGGGGCGGCGTCCGCCCTTGTTTGAGCGCAAGACGCTGGCGATGATCTTCGAAAAATCCTCGACGCGGACCCGCGTGTCGTTCGAGGGCGCAATGGCGGAGGGTGGTGGCAAGGCCATCTTTCTCTCCAGCCATGAATCACAGCTTGGCCGCGGCGAACCGCCAGAAGATACCGCAAGGGTACTGTCGCAAATGGCTGATGCCGTGATGGTGCGGACCTTCGGTCACGACATCGTCGAGCGCATCGCACGTTTTGCCACGGTGCCGGTTATCAATGGTCTGACCAATAGCTTGCACCCCTGTCAGGTGCTGGCGGATCTGCTCACCTATCGCGAACATCGTGGCGACATTGCCGGCAAGCGCGTCGCCTGGGTCGGCGACGGCAATAACATGTGCAATACCTACATCAGCGCCGCCCGCTTGATGGACTTTGAACTGCGCATAGCGGTACCACCCGGCTATGAGCCGCCGCTGGCCGCAAGCCTCATGGGCGCCGCCCGGGTTACCATCGGGCACGACCCCTATACCGCAGTAAGTGACGCCGATCTGGTCGTGACCGACGTGTGGGCGAGCATGGGGCAAGAACAGGAAGCCGAAACGCGCCGCGCGGCGTTTCGTCCTTACCAGGTCAACATTCAATTGATGGCCAAGGCTGCGTCGTCGGTCTTGTTCATGCATTGTCTGCCCGCCCATCGCGGCGAGGAGGTCAGCGCCGAAATCATTGATCACCCTGCCAGCGTAGTGTGGGACGAAGCAGGTAACCGCCTGCATGCGCAGAAGGCCTTGCTCGAATTTTTATTCTGCGCGGGTTGAGCGGCGTGCACCGCCTGTGGCCGCTAAGATGCACGCGACGTCGCCGCGCAGGTGGCAATTTGACAGCTCCGAGCGCCACCGCTAGCGTGTCGGCGCGATCACTACCGAGTTAAGAACCCAAACGAGTGGCTGATTCCCGTGGCATAGGCATGACTTCCCAGCGCGCACGCAACCGCCTGGTTGAACAGTTGCGCCGCATGGGCATTGAGACCGAAGCTGTGCTTGAAGTCATTCGTACCACTCCGCGACATCTCTTTGTCGATGAAGCCCTGGCAAGCCGCGCCTACGAGAACACCGCGCTACCCATCGGCTTCGGTCAGACCATTTCTCAACCCTATATCGTCGCGGCCATGACCGCCGCTCTTTACACCACCGGATCACTCGAGCGCGTGCTTGAGGTGGGTGCTGGGTGTGGCTATCAGACGGCGGTGCTGGTGCAACTGGCCGGGCGGGTCTTCAGCATCGAACGCATCGAAGCATTGGCAACTAAGCTGCGTCAGCGCCTGCTCGATCTGCGTATTCATAACGTGCGGGTGCGCCATGGTGACGGTTTCCAGGGCTGGCCGGCGCACGCCCCCTTCGATGCGATCCTGGTAGCGGCCGCGCCGGTTGAGGTACCGGTGGCGCTGCTGGAACAGCTTGCGATGGGCGGCCGCCTGATCATTCCCGTCGGCCGTGCTGGCCATCAACAGATGTGCCTTTACACACGTGGCCCCGACGGCGTCGAAGAAACGGTACTCGAAAGGGTCAGCTTCGTGCCGCTGCTGGAAGGATTGGGACAGTGATGAGTATGTGGCGATGATGGATGAGCTTGAATGCAGCGCTCGCGAATTGGGGCAGGACGGCGCTGTGAGGTCGCTCGCGAGCGCAATTGGGCGACATCGCACCAGGCATCGGCGCGTCATTTTCCTCGCTTGGCTGCTGGCCATCACAGCTTGCGCGAACAACTATCATGCCCCGATAGAGCAGAAGTCGGCGCTGCCCTCGCCATCGCGACCCACGGCCCAGGCGACCGCGCGCGCTGCAGCGAGCGCGTTGGCAGAGCGCGAACGCCCGACGCCCGCAGTGCACGTCGTCGCGAGCGGCGATAAGCTGCTGACCATAGCGTGGCGCTACGGCCTCGATGTGCGCGATCTGATCCGTTGGAATCAGATCACCAATCCCGATCTGATCGTGATTGGTCAACCCTTGCGTCTTCGGCCTGTGACGCCGCCGCCAGTCATATCAGCGCGTGCGTCTGGTGCGAGTACGCCGGCACCGATGGCGACAACGCCGTCAGCGTCAGATGCGCCTGGCCGCGAGATGACGGCCGCCACAAGTGTGCCGTCGCGCGCAGGTCCAATAACGTCGCCAGCACCGTTGCCGCCCAACGCCGCTGCAGCGGCTCCTGCGAGCGGCGGCGCGAGCACAAACAGGCCCGTCGCAGAACTACCATCATCGCCCGCGACTAGCCCCGTCGGTGACAACAACCGAACAATCGCGTCCGAGGCGCTGGCGGCCAGTAAAGAAGGGGTGCGATGGGTGTGGCCAACGCAGGGCAAGATCTCAGTGGCCGATAATGGCGCAGCGAGCAAAGGCATCGACATTCGCGGTGCTCGGGGCCAGGCCGTGAAGTCTGCTGCGGCAGGTGCTGTGGTATATAGTGGAAGTGGACTGCGAGGTTACGGTGAACTTATCATCATCAAGCATAGCGACACCTTCCTCAGCGCTTACGCTCACAACGAAGTGCGTCTGGTGCAGGAAGGCCGTCGCGTCGCGGCGGGAGAATCGATCGCCCGAATGGGGAACACCGACACCACCGACGTCATGCTCCATTTCGAGATCCGTCGAAATGGCAAGTCGATAGACCCTCTGCAGTATCTTCCGAAGCGATAGCAAATCCACCAGCATGGCCGGTCCCCGTGGCAAACGACCCGCGAACGAAGAGCTTGAGGATGCCGCTGATTTAGGCGCAACCCCAGAAGCTGCCGGGGAACTCGACACGGAGTTCGAACTTAACGACGACCCAACCGCGTTTGAGGCCGAATTCGATCCGTCAGCAGAGCTCATGGCGAGCGACCCCGAGCCCGAAGGCGAGACTGCGGCTGCCGACGTGCAGCGCTTCATTGCCGGCGAAGTATCGCAAGGTGACATGGACGCCACCCGTCTTTATCTGAATGAAATTGGATTCTCCCCGCTACTGACCGCCGCCGAAGAGGTGCAGTTTTCGCGGCTGTCACTGCGTGGCGATGTGGCTGCGCGTAAGCGCATGATCGAAAGTAATCTGCGCCTGGTGGTCAAGATCGCGCGGCGCTACATGAATCGCGGGCTCGCCCTGCTGGACCTGATCGAGGAGGGCAACCTGGGCCTGATTCGCGCCGTCGAAAAATTTGACCCCGAGCGCGGATTTCGCTTTTCGACCTATGCGACCTGGTGGATCCGCCAGACCATTGAGCGCGGTTTGATGAACCAGACCCGCACCATTCGCCTGCCGATCCATGTCATTAAAGAAATCAACATCTACCTGCGCGCGGCTCGGCAGCTGGCGCAGACGCTCGATCGCGAACCGAGTCCAGAGGACGTTGCGACCTTACTCGACAGGCCGCTTGACGACGTCAAACGCATGCTCGGCCTGAACGAACGCACGGCTTCCGTCGATGTGCCAGCTGAGCGCGATTCGGACCGCTCCCTGCTGGAAACCATCCCGGACGAAAACAATCGCGACCCCGCGACGGTGCTGCAGGATGAAGACATGCTGCGTCACTTGGAAGCCTGGCTGGCGCAACTCAATGACAAGCAGCGTGCGGTTGTTGAGCGCCGCTTCGGACTACACGGACGCGAAATCGCCACCCTTGAGGAAGTTGGCAACGAGATCGGTGTCACGCGTGAACGAGTGCGCCAGATTCAGATTGAGGCTTTGCGCCGCCTGCGCCAGATCCTTGAGCGCGAGGGCTTCTCGATTGACGCACTGTTTGCCGATCTGTGAGTGAACAGCGTTGCCGGTCACAGCATGAACAGCGCGGCCACAACCGCGCGGTCTTCGCTGACCAGAATATTGAACAGTCGACACGCCGCGCCGGTGTCCATGGACTCGAGCGCAATGCCCGCCTTGGCCAGCTGAACGGTGAGGCTGTGCTCAGCGAAACGCTGAACCGTCCCGCTACCGAGCAGAACGATTTCAGGACGCAGGGCCATCAGATTTTCGAAGTGGACAGGCAGCAGTTGATCGAAAGTAATGGGCAGCAGATCGGTATGGATGTCGGCAGGTGTCACCACGCAGGGGGTCTCGATACGGGTATCGCGCACGCGGATCCAACCGGGGCCATAAGCAGCGATCGACAGGGATCCGGAGTGCTGGTCGAAATCTATTTTCATGAGCAGGTGCCGTGGCTTGCGGGCCCTCATTTTATGCGTTCACGACCCGCACCGGGGGAGAATCCTGCGCGCGCAGCAGGCAGTCCGGGCACCGCACCGGCGCTGGCATTTCCAAGTAAGTATTAAATAAGACGGTACAAATAAGGGGTTTTGGCATGCGTATCATTCTGCTGGGCGGTCCTGGTGCGGGTAAGGGGACTCAGGGCGATCTGCTCTGTGCACACTTTGGTATTCCGAAGATCTCGACTGGCGACATGTTGCGCGCCGCGGTGCGTGACGGTACGCCGCTGGGATTGGCCGCAAAAGGCATCATGGATGCTGGCGGCTTGGTTTCAGACGAAATCATTCTTGGACTCATCCGCGAGCGGGTAACGATGGCCGATTGTGGGCGAGGGTTTTTGTTTGATGGCTTCCCGCGCACCATTCCACAGGCCGAAGGTTTGGCTGCAGGGGGGGTGGAGATTGACTACGTTGTTGAGATTGCGGTCGACGACGAAGAGATCGTCAAACGCATGTCGGGGCGACGCATCCATCAAGCCTCAGGTCGGTCGTATCACGTCGTGTTTAATCCGCCGAAGATCGCAGGCAAGGATGACTTGACCGGCGAAGACTTGATGCAACGGGACGACGATCAGGAGTCGACGGTGCGCAAACGACTCGCGGTATATCACGAGCAGACCAAGCCGTTAGTCGCTTTGTATTCGCGTGCCGCGCAGAGCAATCGGCGATTGAAATATATTTCTGTCGACGGCATTGGCCACGTCGATACGATCAGCAAAACGATCATCAAAGCCATCGAAGCATGAGCCTTGCTTAAAGTTCTCGACGACGTTGCCGACATCGCCTGTTGGCCACGTTGAGCAATGTGCGCTCAATTAAAATGACATCGGCATTCAAAAAAATTATGCAATTGCATTGCAGTTATTTTTTTTGTGATGTATATAGGCCGCTGTGGTGTTGCGTTTATTAATCTCAACCAATAGATGAAGGGGGCCTACATGGCGAAGGCAAAGAAAAAGGCAGCTAAAAAGAAAGTAGCTGCAGTCGCGAAGAAGAAGGTTGCTAAGAAGAAGGCACCTGCTGCGAAGAAGAAGGTAGCAAAGAAAAAGGTAGCAAAGAAAAAGGTAGCAAAGAAAAAGGCTACCAAGAAAAAGGCCGCCAAGAAAAAGGTAGCCAAAAAAAAGTAACGGCGCGCGACAGCCAACCTGATGAGCAAGAGCGGCTGGATGCTGCTAAAGCAGAAGTCCGAGCCCGCCTTGCAATACGCAGGGAGGCAGCCCGGCTAAGGAAAGCCGAGCAGACTAAGCGCGCTGCGATGAAGAAGGCTGTCGACACCTTTACAAGAAAGTGGGAACGGGAATACGACAGGAAGCATAAGACTTCCTGAATATGCCCCACCTCCCCTGGCTGCGCAGGCCGCACCGCCCATCCGTTGGCTGGGCGGTGTTCCTCGACAGACTGCCGATTGAAGCTCTTCCTTCGCGGGAAGGGCTTTTATTTTGACCGGCTTTCGGCCGGTTTTCTGGGATTCTTGGCGATTCGAGCCGTGACCAAGAACAGCAAGAACCGCGACCTTCCGCACGTGCGAAACGAACCGCGCATCAAGCGACCGGTGGCGATTGCGGCAGACAAGGCATCCAAATCGTCCAAAACGCCCCCACCTCCTGGGCCGCCGCGTTTCCGGCGTACCCGCTTCTTCTTGCGTCACCTGCTCATCTGGCTGGTGCTGGTTGGCTTGGCGTATTGGCTGTGGCTGGATCGCGAAGTCACCAGCGCCTTCGAACATAAACAATGGGTATTGCCGGCGCGAGTATTCGCGCGGCCCCTGGAACTCTATCCCGGTGCCAACGTGTCCCTCGAGCGGCTCGTGCGCAAGCTCGAAACGCTGGGTTATCAGCAGGTGGCGGCACCGAATGCGGTAGGTCAGTACAGCGTGGGCGAACAACACATCGAGTTCTTTTCCCGCGGTTTCAAGTTCTGGGATTTTCCCGAGGCTGGGCGCCACGTCGAGGTCAGGTTCGTCGCCGGCGTGCCAGGCACCGTGATGGACCGCGATAGCGGCCAAGCCATCGACCTTATGCGACTCGAACCACCCGAAATCGGTCGCATCAACCCGCACAATTTCGAGGATCGCAAACTGTTGGCCTTCGGTGAAGTCCCGAAACAGTTTGTTGCCGCGCTGGTGGCGGTCGAGGACCGTCGCTTCTTCAAACACCACGGCGTGGATTTTATCGGACTATTGCGCGCGTTTGCCGTGAATATTCTGGCTCAGCGAGTGGTGCAGGGCGGCAGTACGCTCACCCAGCAACTCGTCTAAAATCTGT
>JANOXY010000698.1:0-1584 GCA_031418675.1 Pseudomonadota bacterium | reverse complement strand
CGAATTTCAGTGCCAGCATTTCTCCGGACTTGTCGTCGCGCAGGTGGAAAACACCCGCGGCGTCCACCTGCGCGGCGATATAGGCGCTCATCGCCGCCTTGATGTCCTCAACGTAGAATTTTTTGCTCGACGTTGCCGGTGTCGACTCGGTGTGGGTTTGATCAGTCGCGCCGACAGTCGTGTATGCAACTGTCAACGCGACCAGGACGGCGATTAGCCACGGCCAGTGGTTTTGTCTCACGGCGAGAACATCACCCGTCAGGCTAGACTCAAGGCTTGGCGTCGGCGGGCGCGCCGCCATTTTCCTTTTTTTCGGTCGATGCCGCAGCGGCGTCTTTGGCGTCGGCTGCGGTGCCGCCGTGCTCGTGGGCGGCCGGGGTTGCGGTACTGGTGGGCGTTGCCTCAGCAGGCGTGCCGCCGTGTTCTTTGGCATCGGCCGGTGCACCGCCGTGTTCTGCTGCAAAGACCAGCATGGGCAGGCACAGCAAGAGAATGGTAATTAGCTTCATGGGAGACTCCTGTTTAGTTCAGCCATCACGGTACACCGCTTTGGCGGCAAATCGTTAGTCGTGTTCGCCGCTCCCGCTGCCGGCAGGGCCGGCACGCGCGGTTACAAGCGCCATATTGCGACGGGAAAATGGTTCGTCCAACCAGGCGCGTGCAGAAAAGCTCAGCTGGCGGGCCTCGGGCAGTCCCAGCGCGTCGGCGCCACGGGTTGTGGCGCCGCCGTCGGCAGGCCGTGCATAGCTGCGAAACAGGCGGTCCCAGATACTGAATATCGTAGAAAAATTGGCATCACCGTAATGTCGATCGACGGCGTGGTGGGCGGCATGATAACGCGGTGTCACCAGCAACCACGCCAGCCACCGTTCGACACTGTCAGGAAAATCGATATTGCTGTGATGGAACTGCGCACACAGACTGACCAGCGCTTCAAACAGAAACCAGGCGATCACACTCGGTCCCCACACCCCCACCCACAGTGCCTTCATCAGCGTCGAGACCAACAGCTCACTGGGATGAAAGCGCAGTGCGGTGCTGACATCCATGCCGGTGTCGGCGTGATGGCCTTTGTGCAAACGCCACAGCAAGGGCACACGATGATTGGCGCGATGCCACAGATAGTCGAACAGGTCGAGTACGACGATGGACAGTGCAAATTCGGTCCACCCGAATACACCTAGCCAGCGGCACAGACCCCAGCCCTGTTCTTCGACGTAAACCACCCAGGTCAAAAACGGCACGTAGGCAAAAACACGGATCAGCACCGTATTGAGCACGGCGATACCCGCATGAAAACCTAATCGTCGCCACCGCATGCCCCGCCACGGTCGTGCCGGCGCGAGTGTCTCAATCATTAGGAACAGGCACAGACCCACCACGAACACCAGCAGCCTGCCGGTGTCGAGGTTTAGCTCCACGTCGGGCCGGCGGAAAGTTTGGGATCGCAGCCGTTGCGATTGAGCCCGGGGTGTTGGAGCGCTTGCGCGCTTGTATCACCGCTCATGGCGCGCCTCGACTGCGAGTCCATCCGTACTAGCATTCGAGTCCCAAGGCTCGCACCCCCGCGATAGCTCATCAGGC
>JANOXY010000697.1:0-8000 GCA_031418675.1 Pseudomonadota bacterium | reverse complement strand
TCTCGGCGTGCCTGCCCGAGGTCTGCGACCTTAACCATGCTGCGCGGGCACTACCAGCTACCGGAACAGGTAGCGCTACTCCCAATTTGAGGAATGGTCTTTACAAGCGCTGCTCCACGACCATCGTCTCGCCCGTAGGCCACTCCGACGGACCTGGTCCTCCCACGCACCCGTGCTTGCACCCACAAGGAAATCGCCATGGCGACCACAGACATCGAACGCAGTGCCACGGAAGCGCGACTCCTGGAGCGCGCCGCAGCGCTGCGCCCGCACCTGCTCGAGAACCAGGCCGCCACCGAAACTCGCAGCTTTTTTTCCGAAGACACCCACCAGTTGTTCAAAGAGGCGGAGTTTTATCTGACCCTCGCACCGCGCCGCTTTGGTGGCCTGGAATTGAGTATCGCGAGCTTCTACAAAATTATGATTGAGATTGCCCGCGGCTGCCCATCGAGTGGCTGGCAGTTGTGTTTGTCGGCGGGGCACGCGCTGCAACTGGCTTCCTATTTCCCGGCGCTTGCCCAGGAGGAAATGTTTGGCGGCGCTGAACGTCAGTTCATCGCTTCCATGAGCCTGGCCCCGCAGGACGCCGCAGCGCGGCGTGTGGATGGTGGTTATCGTTTGCGCGGCACCTGGCATTTTGCCTCCGGTTCACCCTGGGCCAGCCACCACATCGGCCTGGCAATGGTGGCGCCGCACGCCAGTCATGCCGACGCCCTGCCCATGCTGTTTATCATCCCGTCGCAAAAATTCCGACGCCTCGACAACTGGGGCGATCTGATCGGTTTACGCGGCAGCGGTTCCCATAGCCTGGTGGTTGAAGAAACCTTCATCCCGGCTCACCACGCCGTGCCCTTCAGCTTCCCGGTCATGGACCTTAGCGACGACACACCGGGCTACAAACTGCATGGCAACCCGATGTACTGCGGGCAGTTCATGGGCTTCGCGCTGGGCGAACTGAACAGCGTACAAACCGGCAACGCACTCGCCATGCTCGATGAGTATGAACAAATCATCACCACGCGCAGCAAGTTTGCAATCTTCGGCGAAGCACCACGCCGCTACACGGATCATGATTTTCAGCGCTGCTTTGGTCAGGCAATGGCATGGACCGATGCCGCCCATTCAATCATGGTGAGAACGGGCGAGTTGTACGAGCAGTACGCGCGGGAAAGTGTGGCGCGCAGCGGTGAGTTCGACGCTGAACGCACCCTGCGCCTCTATGGTCAACACATGACGGTGCAAAAGCTGTGTTGGGAAGCGGGTGACACGCTGTTTCGCACCAGCAGCACCAGCGGAGCGCGCGATGGCAGTCGCATGCAACGCTACTGGCGTGACCTGTGCGCTTTTCGCAGCAATGGTCTGCATCAGTTCGACTTCCGCGCCCATGCCCTGGCCCAGGCACATTTTGGTTTGCCGGTGGAATTCACTTGAATGCCGACGGCGATGGTTGCGATCCAGCATCCGCCCCAACGCGCACTAGTTCACCGGTCTAGCGCCGGGTAGTGCCGGAATATTCCCAGCTGGTTAAAAGCGATGCGGCGTTTTGAGCGCAGATAAGCCGCCACCTGCGTTTGTTTGCTGACTTTTTCATGCAGCGCCATGAGCTGCGGATGCGCTGTTTCGAGGCGCGCCATGGCGCGCGGGAAGGCGTAACTCAAGCCCGCGATCAATTGGAACATGGAGAGATCAACGTAGCTCAGGGTCTTGCCGATCATGTGCGCCGTGCCAGCGGGGTTGTTACTCAGCACCCGCTCGAAGTAGCCCAGGTATTTTGGCAGTCGCAGGTCAACAAAAGCGGCCGCGCGTTTTTTTGCTTCGCGCTGCTGTTGGTCATAGTAGAGATGGCTCGCAATCGGGTGATGGGTATCGTGGATTTCATCGACAAAATCGCCGACCGTCATTTGCAGCTGATGCGCCCAGCGGCGTGCACTCGCGCTCGCCGGCACGAGCTTCAGCTGCGGCGCCAGCCAAGCGAGGATATTGGCGGTTTGTGCGACGATTTCATCACCCGCTACGACGAATGGCGGCGCGAAGGGTGGCCGATCGGCGGTGCCGTTCATGAGTTTCATCATGGCAGCAACACCACCGCTACGCGCTTGCGAGCGCCGCGCGACGTCGACGTATGACACACCGGCTGCTTCAAACGCGAGCCGCACAAATTCACCACGCCCCTGAATGGTCGGCCAGTAGTACAGCTGAAAAGCCATGGGACGCCCTCTGTCAATTGCGGAACCCCAGTATAGCCCGCCGATCAGTGCGCCTTGCCGGCGTCGCGCAAGCGCCGTGCTTCTACGCGGCAACACAGCGCGTTGAATTGAGCAGTCATGGGGAAGATGATGGTTGCCACACAGGCGCTGGGCGCCTGGTCACAAGGCATACACGGGGAGCACATCATGAGCGTCAAGATCCACGACCTGTTCGCGCGCAAGGCGGGCACCACCTTGGCCGAGTTCTCGGCCTATTGGACCGGCACCCATGCGCCCATCGCCCAAAGCTTTCAGCACATCCGACACTACATTCAATGCCACCGTATTCAGGAACGAGCACTGGTCGAAAGTTTCGCTCCGACCTGGCCCGACGGCTGCGCAGAAACCTGGTACGACAATGTTGATGCACTGGCCGAGATGGTCGCGTCACCGCGCTTCAGTGTGCTGATGACCGACGAGACCAAGTTCATGAATCTTGATCGCCCGCGATCTCTGCTTGCCTCCCAGGCCCAGCTGATTGATAGCCAGGGTTTCGACGCCAGCGCAAGGGGTGTCAAGCTGCTGATCTTCGCGGCGCGACGCAGCGGGCTCGACGAGTCTGCTTTTATGCAGCAATGGGCGCGCGACGACGATGCCACGCTAGGACGAACACTCGGTGTCAGCCAGCACATCGTCTGCACGCCGGTTGCGGCCGGCATCCTCATTCAGACCGATCGCGCTGCCGATGTTAACGCCGGCAATGCCCGTCCTTACGATGCCGTGCGTGAGCTCTGGTGGCCGTCCGTGGGGCACTTCGAGCAGGCGTGCAAGCAACATCCGGACGCCTGGACGAGCTTGTTGCGTTTAGATGCCATCGACGCGGCACGCTCCATGACCTTGCTCAGCCAGGAACGGGTCATCATCGCCTGAAACGTGCAGTGGCGGGGCGTGCTTAACCAAGATGAAAAATTTCGGAGGAACGGTTCATGGATGCCATCGAGACCCTGCTCGCGATTGAAGCCATCAAACAACTCAAAGCGCGTTATTTCTACACCCTGGATACCAAACAGTGGGACGACTATGGCGCGCTGTTCACGGCCGATGCGCAAGTCGACTTCAGCTCGCAGCAGGTGCTCATGCAACAAGTGGGCACGCTCGGCACGCTAGCCGACCATGAGATCTGGCGATGTGTAGGCGGCCAGGCGCTGGCCGCCTGGATCGAGCCGGTGCTGCGCGATGTGGCCAGCGTGCACCATGGCCACGATCCACAAATCACCGTCAGCGGCCCGGATCACGCAACCGGCATCTGGGCCATGTACGACCGGCTCGAAACCGCCCAGGACGTCTTTCACGGCTACGGCCACT
Source organism: Pseudomonadota bacterium (assembly GCA_031418675.1). Classification (GTDB taxonomy): domain Bacteria; phylum Pseudomonadota; class Gammaproteobacteria; genus JADJYF01. The sequence goes on along the minus strand of JANOXY010000697.1, from coordinate 4,449 downwards.
ATCACGAAACCTATCGACGCATTGAGGGCCGCTGGTTTTTTGCGAGCCTCACGCTTACGCGTTTGAAGGGACTGTGGAAGCGACGCGATCTGGTGGCAGGTAGCGCCGGTCCGTTACCTCAAGACTGATAAACAAGCGGTGCCCAGCTGCGGCCAGCGCGGCGACCGCCCACCCATCAATAACGATGCATGATCAGTTCCGCAAACTCCTTCAGCATCTCGCGGCTCGTATCGGTGGGTGGCAATACCGTCAATTCACGCAGCCCGGCGCGTTCGGCGGCGCGCAGGCGCGCGCAGATATCGTCCGGCGAACCGACCAGGGTCGTGGCCTGGATGGCTTCGGGGGTCACAAAGCGGCGTTCGCCCGGCACCAGGTAGGTGCTATGACCATCGTGCAGCTGTAGATAACGCTTGGCGGCCGGTGTCTGCATCTGCGCGACATAGGCACAATATTGCTCCCAGATGCCGTGGAAAGCGGGTGGGATAACACTGTCGTCGCCGCTCAAGGCATACACCTCGTAAACAAAATGCAGGGCCGTGGTGACCCACGCGCCACAGGCGTCGATGACCCGATCGCTGGCCAGGGTTTCACCGGCACGCAGGATCACCACCGCGCTGACCGCAGCGACATGGAAAGGCTCAGGCAACTGACGACCGGCATGCTGTGCGCCAGCACGGATCAGGCGCAGATGGTTTTCCAGGATGCTCGAGTCCTCGTACAGCAGCGTGGTCACCCCATCACCAAACTCGCCGGTCACTTTGAGCGCGCGCGGGCCATTGGCGGCAATGTAAACCGGGATCGGTGTGTCGATCTCGATGAAAGCCTGGTCACGATGCAGAAATTTGATCGGGCGTGAGATGCCGTCGAGCGTGAACTCAACTTCCTCGCCACGCAGCAGCGCTCGCACCACGCGCAGGTATTCACGAAAAGCCGCGATCTTGATCGGCGGCATGCCCATCACGCGCATCGCGGTATGCCCGGTGCCGAGGCCGAGGAATACACGCCCGGGCGCAAGTCGGTTGATCGACGCTATGGAATGGGCCGTCACCGGTGCGATGCGCGTACTCGGTATAGAGACCCCCGTGCCGATTTGAATGCGTGTGGTGTCGCGCGCCGCGAGTGCGAGCGTTGCGTAACAGTCCGACCAGATCATCTGCGAGTCGGGCACCCAGGCGCGGTGATAACCGAGTGCTTCGGCGTCACAGATAATGCGACTGTCATCGATGCGCGTCGGGAAAATAATGCCGAATTCCATCACCCTCTCCTTCCAGCTTGGTCGGGCCAGCAACACGATGTCGATCACCGCGCGACAACCATAAGGCAATCTTGAACTGCGGTGATACCCCACTTATCGACGTATTGTTGCCCCGATCACTCGGCAGTAGCATGAAGCGCAGCAGCGCCGCCCGATGCCCGCGGCACTATTCCCGGAGTGGCCCCCGATGTTCGAGTTGAGCGAAGAACAAAGCATGTTGCGCGATCTGGTCGCACGCTTTGTCGATGAACAATTGATGCCGCTGGAACGCGCCGTACTGGCCCGTGAAGCAAGCGGTGGTGTGCTCGGTTTGAGCGAAGAAGAAGAAGGCCCGCTGCTCAGCCAATGTCGTGAGCTCGGATTATGGGGACTGGACGTGCCCGCCGCCTACGGTGGCGCCAACCTTTCCAATCTCGATCTGATGGTGGTCAACGAAGAACTTGGCCGCACCTGCGTGCCCTTCACCTTTCCACCCGATTCACCCAATCTGCATATGCTGCTGGCGGTCGCCAATGACGAGCAAAAGAAAAAATACCTGCAACCCTACGCTGAAGGCACGGCGCACTCCGCCATCGCCATTTCCGAACCGGGTGCCGGTGCCGATCCGGCCGGCATGCTCACCCGCGCGACCCGCGACGGCGACGATTGGGTGATCAACGGCCGCAAGATCTGGATCAGCCGCATACCGAAGGCGGACTTCACCATCGTCATGGCCCGCACCGGCGAAGGTAACGCCAGGCCGGCATCAGCGCCTTCATCGTTGAGCGTGGCACACCGGGTCTTATCATCGAGCGCGAGATCCCCATCATCGGTGGGCAACGCACCTACGAAGTGGTCTTCGATGAGTGCCGCGTGCCGGCGTCGCAGGTACTGGGTGAATTGGGTCAGGGGTTTGCGCCCATGCAATTGCGTCTGACTGTGCGGCGCCTGCAGATCGGTGCCTGGTGCGTCGGCATGGCGGTGCGCGCCCTCGGGCTCCTGACCGAACAGGCCCGCAGTCGCAGCACCTTCGGTGCCCTGCTGGCCGATCGCCAGGCCATCCAGTGGTGGGTGGCTGATATCGCCACCCGCATTCACGCCTGCCGCTTGATGGTGTTCGATGCAGCGGCCAAACAGGACGCCGGCCGCGATGTACGCACCGAGGCCTCGATGATCAAGGTCTTCGCCACCGAGATGGCCAGCGACGCCATCGACCACGCCATGCAAGCCTATGGTGCGATGGGCATGAGCAAAGAAATGCCGCTGCAATTGCTGGCCACCAAGGTGCGCACCATGCGCATATACGAGGGGCCAACCGAAGTGCATCGCATGACCATCGCGCGGCGCATCCTGGATGGGCGGCGCTGAGTTGTTGTGCACGGTATCCGTCATTCACCGCTAGCGGAGGGTTCAGCCCCATGGCCTTATCCAGTTCCAGCGAGATAGAAACTTCCTCGCCGCACCACCTGCGCGGCAAGTACGCCATCTGTGGCGTGGGCGAAACCAGTTACCGGCGCGGCTCGGATCAAACCACCCGCTCGCTCGCGACCTGGGCGGTTGGCAATGCCATGGCCGATGCCGGCATGACCGCCGCCGATATCGACGGCATGCTGAGTTATTCCGGCAACGATTCGACCTTCGCACCCCATGTCGCCAATGACTTAGGCATTCGTCTCAATTTTTACACCGATATCCATGGTGGTGGCTCCTCGACCGAATGCCTGGTGGGCATTGCCATGGGTGTGATCGAAGCCGGCATGTGCAATACGGTGGCCATCTACCGTGCCATGAACGGCTTTTCCCAGGTGCGCATAGGCGGCACCGGTGCGCGTTCGGCGGCACCCATCGTCGGTGACCAGATCCACCACCGCGCTTACGGCTGGCAAAGTGCCGGGCAGTTGTTTGCACCGACCTTCATGCGCCATATGTATGACTACGGCACCACCTCGGCGCAGGTGGCGGCGGTCAAGGTCGCCCACAGCAAACATGCGTCAAATAATCCCAAGGCCTACTACAAAAAGCGCTACAGCATTGAGGACGTATTGTCCTCACGCATGATCTGTAAACCACTGCACCTGCTCGACTGCTGTGTGGAAACCGACAATGCCACCTGCATCATCGTCACGCGAATTGATCGGGCACGGGATTGCCCGCGCAAGCCGGCAGTCATTCAGTCGGTCGCCGGACGGGTGTGCAAACCGCGCGGCGACATTCATCTGCACTATCAGAGTGGCCCGATCTCAACCGTGGCGGGCCACTACGCGCGTAATATTCTGTGGCCCAATGCCGGCGTCGGCCCGGAGGATATCGACGTCACGGGCTCCTACGATGCGTTCACCTTCACCACCCTCTTGCAGCTCGAAGACTATGGCTTCTGCACCAAAGGTGGTGGTGGCGACTATGTTTCCAATGGCACCATCGAACTCGGTGGCAAGCGCCCGAACAATACCGCCGGTGGTCATCTGTGTGAGGGTTACACCCACGGCATGAACATGGTGATCGAAAACGTGCGCCAGTTGCGCGGTGAAGTAGACGACTCCTGCCCGCTGGGCGCTGATGGCAAACCACAGCACACCTACAACTACGCCGAAGGTGGCTGTCGGCAAGTCAAGAAAGTCGAATTGACCGCCAATCTGGGCTGGGCCCACCCCGGCGCGGGCAGCGCCATGGTCATGGCTAAAGATCACCGTTGAGGAGCAGCGTTATGCCCACACAAGGCGAATACATGGGGATGATGCTGACTGTCGAAGATCTCGACGGTGAGAATCGTGAGTTTTTTAAGTACTGCGCGGCGGGCGAGTTCCGTCTGCAGCGGGGTAAACAACACGGTCTGTTGCGCTATCCGCCGACCACGGCCTGTCCATGGAGCGGTGAGCGGGAGAGCGAGTGGGTCATCGTACCTGGCACCGGCACCGTGCATTCCTACGGTGAGGTGCACCACGCCATCCAGCCGGCGTTCAAGGACAAAGTGCCCTATATGATCCTGCTGGTCGATCTCGACACCCAGAAGGGCGCACCCGGTGAACACGATGCGTTGCGGGTGGGCGGCAATCTGGTGCTGGCGGACGGCAGCTTTGCGCCACCCGATCAAATCGTGCGTGTTGGCATCGGCACGCGCGTGCGCATGGTAATGGTTAAGGTCGCAGAGGGTTTGGCGCTACCGCAGTGGACCATAGACGAAGACGCCGAGCAGCCGCTGCAAGCCTGGCGCTATC
>JANOXY010000696.1:0-2050 GCA_031418675.1 Pseudomonadota bacterium | reverse complement strand
CCACGGCCATTGCGACCCAGACCACGCGGGTACGCATCGGCACCTTTGTGATGCTGCTGCCCTTACATGCCACGGTGCGCCTGGTCGAGGATGTGGCGACCGCCGATGTCATCTCCAACGGTCGCATCGACATGGGCGTGGGCCTGGGTTATCGGGTCGGCGAATTCGACGGCATGGGCATCTCACCACGGGAACGGGGCTCGCGCTTTAACGAACAACTGCCCCTGGTGCGACGCCTGCTGGACGGAGAAACCGTCAGTTATGAAGGCAAATATCATCGCTTTTCCGGTGCGCGCATCATGCCCCCACCAGTGCAAAAATCCCTGCCCCTGTGGGTAGGCGCCCGAGGTGATCGCGCGCTTGATCGCGCCGCCCGCATGGGCTGCCATCTGGCCGGTGTGTCGGCCGATCATCGTCTGAAATATCGCGAGGCCCTGAGCCGTCACGGTCGCGTACCGGACGATTATTCGGTCAGCCAGATGGTGTTGGTCTACGTCGCCGACACCAAAGCCCAGGCTTGGCAGGAAGCAGCACGACCGGTGCATCACATGCTGACGCTTTATCGCGATTGGGCGGCGGAGGCAGGTGATGAAAACAACGACGACCAGGCCACGCGCGGCATTCCCACACCCGAACAAATGCAAAGCGAGCAGGCCTGCAGCTTTTATGGTGAGCCGGCCTTCATCGGCACGCCGGATTTTGTTTACAGCGGTCTGCGCGACCTGCTGCAACGCTCACCCTGTACCCATCTGGTGTTGATGGGTGTGTTGCCCGGCGCGCCCCTGGCGGGCACGCGGCGCAGCATGGAGTTGTTCGCGCGCGAGGTCATGCCGCGCCTCAAACAGGATGCAAAGTCGTGAGCGCGCGCGCCGTTGTTTTTATTCTCACGGCCTTGCTGTGGCGCGCCGCCGGCGCCGCCCCGGGTGAAGTCGACACACTAGTCACACGTCTGCTGCAGGCGCCCACCATCACAGCGGCGGCGGGTTACCAGGCCAGCATGCTCGTTGCGCCCGGCCAGCTCTACGACCCGCTGTGGTTGCACGCCCGTGGCAAAGAAATGTGGTTGAACGATGATGGTGGCGAAGAGGGTGAGAAGGGCAGCCGCATTCTGGCCCTGGCCGGCGACGGCAGTCTGCGCGTGGTGGTGGCGCTGGGTCGCATGCTGCCGGTGACGGGCTACGATTTTGCGCCGCCGGCTTTTGGTGTTCACGCCGGGCGCATCTACGCGCTGACGCAGGCGCGGGTGGCCGCGCCCGGCACCACGCAAAATCATGTCATTCAGCGCATCGATGCAACGAGCGATCAGAACGCCGAGGTGGTGTGTACCTTAAAAGAAACCGGCACTGGTGAGGCGCGTGCAAGTGGTTTTGGTGTGGATGCGCGCTTCGGTCCGGCTGGCAGTCCGTTTGCCGACCGTTTTTTTGCGCTGGCCGCCTATAACAACACCATTTATCAAGTGAACGCCGCCAACGAATGCAGCGTATTCGTGACCTTCGACGGCCCGCTGGCGGGTTCGCCCATGGGTCTGGCCTTCGCCGCCGATGGGCAGAGCATGCTGGTGACGGTGAAACGCGGTGGCCTGCTGGCGGCGAGTGCGCCCGCCCAGGGCGTTATCGCGCGGGTGCATGCCGATGGTCAGGTGGAACCCACGCCGGTCGCGAGCGGCTTCACGCTGCCGGGTGGCATCCTGGTCACGCCCAAAGGATTTGCCGGTACTGACGCTCAGATCTACGTCACGGACATCGGTGATATTCAATCGCCGGTGCCCATGACCCAGACCCTTGAACACGACGGCAAGGTCTATCGCATCACCGCTGAAGGCAAGTCGGAACTGGTGGCGAGCGGCTTCATCAATCCACTGGGTCTGCAGATTGTGGATGGTGCACTGCTGGTGACCGACATCAATGGCGACTTCATCGCCGGCAAGCGCGAGCTGCCCGACGGATTTATCATCAAGCTCACGCCGCCCTGAATGTTTGTTACCTACGGCGCCGGCAAACGCCCGATGCGATTGCCGGCGTAGGCGCCGAGATAGATCTGATCGCCTACC
>JANOXY010000695.1:0-28433 GCA_031418675.1 Pseudomonadota bacterium | reverse complement strand
GTGCGAATGAATTCGCACCTACGAGGAACCCCAATTGCGCTGGTCGATCCGGCCTTGATGGAAAGTGCGAATGAATTCGCACCTACGAGGAACCCCAATTGCGCTGGTCGATCCGGCCTTGATGGAAAGTGCGAATAAATTCGCACCTACGAAGAACCCCAATCACTGTAGGTGCGAATTTATTCGCACATCCTGCGTTCCGCGAGCTTGACCGGCCCTTCGCGCTGCCGCTGGCTCGCCGGCGGGGCCTTTACAACTCCCGTGCTTTAAACGTATCGCAGGTATTCACACTGCCATTGTCAAAACCCGCTTTAAACCAACGTACGCGCTGCGCAGAGCTGCCGTGGGTGAAAGAGTCGGGAACGACGGTGCCACGTGCCTGTTTTTGCAGCATGTCGTCGCCAATGGCATTGGCGGCGCGCAGGGCTTCGTCCACATCCTGCGGATCGAGAAAAGGCTTGACGCGATTGGCGTGATTGGCCCACACACCGGCAAAACAGTCGGCCTGCAGTTCCACTTGCACCGACACCTTGTTGTATTCCACTTCGCTCAGGCGTTGCCGCAGGCGATGGGTCTGCTCGCTGATGCCGAGCAGGTTTTGCACGTGATGGCCGATTTCATGGGCGATGACATAAGCCCGCGCAAAATCGCCGCCGGCGCTGAAGCGCTGCGCCATTTCGTCGAAAAAGCCCATATCGAGATAGACCTTGCGATCGCCCGGGCAATAAAACGGCCCCATCGCGGCCTGGCCGGTACCGCAGGCGGTCGGCGTCTGGCCGCGAAACAACACCAGCACCGGCGCTTCATAGCGCTTGCCAGCCTGCTCAAAAATAGCTCCCCAGCTGGTTTCCGTCTTGTACAGGATCTTGGCCATTTCGGCCTTCATGCCCGTTTCGGGATCGGTGGCTGGATCGATAGGCGCAGACTGTTCGACGCGCCCGCCCTGACCACCTTGCAGGCTCTCGGCAACACCTAACAGCGTGCGCGGATCGATGCCGGTGAAATAGCTCACCACCAGCGCCAGCGCGACGGCGCCAATGCCGACCCCGCCCACACGTCGGCCACCACCACCGCGCCGGTCTTCGATATTGCTGCTTTGGTTTTCGTCTTCGAGCCGCATGGTTTGTGTCCTGTCTTGTGTGCCCGTTAACCCGACTTCAGCCGAGCAGGTCTTTCACCACACCCGTCCACAGATTGGCACACAAGCCGAGCGACGTTGTATCGATGCGCTCGTTGTGGCCATGGAAACGCGATGCAAATTCTTCGAGAGTCACGCCCTGCTCAAACAATCCCGTGCCGTAGCCAACCACGCCTTTGTCGCGGAAAAAGCGCGCATCGGTGCCACCGATCAACAGCTGCGGTAAAAATTCGGCGGCGGGATAAACCGCTTGAACCTGGCGCCTCAGCGCCGACCACAGCGGCGTTTCCAAGGACGACGCGGTGGCGGCGTGATCGATCAAGGACTCGATTTCCACTTCAGCGAACAGGGCCTCACCCAGCGCCTCGCGCAGATGCTGGGTAACGTCTTCAGCTTGGGTGCCGGGTACCGTGCGGATATCGATATCGATCTCCACCAGATCCGGAATGACATTGGTCTTCACACCGCCGTGAGCAACGTTGGGTGAAAAAGTGGTGTGGGTGCAGGCATGAAAATGTTTGGCCGCGGCCGGTGGTAAACGCTCACAGGCGTCCCAGATGCGCTCGGGATCGAGCAAGGCTGCTTTGAGCTCGTCGGGCAGATTGGCCGCTTCGACCTGAGCGCGCCAGATATTGTCGATGCGCGCGCGCGGCCGATAAACCGATAGGCGCCGAATTACTTCGGCTGCTTTGACCAAGGCGTTGTCGGCGCCAAAGGGCATGGAGCCGTGGCCCGGTGTGCCCTTGATGCGCAGTCGTCGCCAGGCGAGACCCTTTTCGCCGACCGAAATTCCAACCTTGTGCCCGTTCGGGCCATGCACGGACCAGCCGCCCATTTCGGTCAACACATAATCACAAGCGATCGCATCCCAGTGGTGTTCGCACATCCATTTTGCGCCCCAAGTGCCCATCGCTTCTTCGTCGGCCACGCCAAAAAAGATCAGATCACCGCGCGGGCAAAAACCGCCGCGGGCCAGATGGCGCATCGCGACGGCCATGGACGCCGTGAGGTTCAACATATCGACGGCACCACGGCCCCACACTTCGCCGTCGATCAACTCCCCGCCCAACGGGTCATGCCGCCAACCGGCGGCGTTGAAGGGCACCACATCGGTATGCCCCATCAGACACAGCTTGGGTGCCGTGGGATCCCAACCTTCGATGCGCGCGACGATAGAGGTGCGGTCGCCGTGGGGCGTGAAGCGTTGCACTTCCAACCCCGCGCCGCTCAGCACGTCGCTCAGCACATCGGCGTTGCGTCGTTCGCCCCCCGAGTCCGGGGTACCGTCGTTGACACACGCATTGCGGATTAACTGCTGCAGCAGCTCGGTACTTTCCATCGCCAAGGGGCTGGTCATGCTGTGCACCTCACGCCGCGCTAGCTAGCGCGACGCCTATTTGGCTGGTTTGCGGAAACGCAAGGTCATGCGATCGCTTTCACCAATCGCACGATACTTGGCCTTGTCCTGCTCACCCTCGGCATAGCTCGGTGGCAAGGCCCATACGCCCTTGGCGTAGTCTTTGGTGTCTTTCGCATTGGCATTGATCTCGCTCTTCTCCTCCAGCACAAAGCCTGCCGCGGTCGCGCCATCAATGACGAGTTGTTCGGCGGTGTAGCCGGAATCCAGCGATTGTTCGCGGGTTGTACCGGGCTTGGCGCGATGTTCAACCACACCAAACACACCGCCGGGTTTGAGCGCAGCAAATGCGGCTTTGAACACCGCCACTTCACCATTGTCTTTCAGCCAGTTGTGCACGTTGCGGAACGTCAGCACGACGTCGGCCGAGGCCGCTGGTGCGATGTCCACTACCTTGGGCGGCATAAAAGGTGTGAGCACCACGCGATCGTAGATGGTGGGTTCAGCCGCCAGTTTCTGGGTGAAGGCGGCAATCGACTTCTTGGGGTAGTCGGCGGTGGAATCGGCGGGAAAATGGGCGGCATAGAGCTTGCCCGTCTCACGCAGCCAGGGCGCCAGGATCTCGGTGTACCAACCGCCGCCGGGCATGATCTCGACCACCGTCATGGTCGGCTGCACACCGAAAAAAGCGAGGGTTTGCGCCGGGTGGCGATAAACGTCCCGCGCACGATTGGCTGCGCTGCGCTGGGCGCCGGCCAAGGCCGCGTCCAGGCCGGCATCGGCCGCTGCATTGGGAACGTGGGCAAGTAGTGCGCACAACAGGCCAGCCAGGCCGGTGCGGTATAGGGAAAAACTCATGGCGACACCTCCTCCTCGATGATTGAGGGCGCCATCATCGCACGGACGCATCAAAGCAGGTCAGGCGCCGGGTAAGCGCGCCGGCCAGGCGCCGGGCGCATGACACGCCCGGTCGTGGATCAGCTCAGGGTTGATTGGTAGCCAAGGGTTGAGCGACCGGCAAGGCAGCCTGCAATTGCTGGGTCACGCGGAGCAGCTTGGCCATTTGATCGCGTAAAACGACCAGCTCCTGATCGCGGCCGGCAAGCTTTTGCTCAAGACGTACCAGACGTTGTTCCGCAGCGTCTCGCTCGGCACGCGCCGCGCTGGCCAGGGTCTGCATGTCACGGTGCTGCTGCTGATACTCGTTCAAGAGCAGGCTGGACAGGGTGTGGTAAGCAACAGTCTCCGGGCGACCATCCTCGTCGCGCACCACGAGTTCGGGCAAAACCTCAGCCACCTCCTCGGCGATCAGACCATATTGCAGCGGGTGCTGGCCCTGTTCGTCGGCTTCTTTATAGCGGAAGGTGACGGGGCGCAGTTTGAGCAAGGGATTGCTCGCCGTGCCCATATCGGCAATGTCATCTTTATAGCGACGCGATGAGCTCACCACCCCCAGCTGGCCAGCGGCGTTCACCACCACCCCCGCACCACTGACTGTGGTGCCGCGGATGCCGGCGATGAAGGTCTTTTTCTGGGTACCTTGGCGGCCCAGACGCAGGGTTTTAGTGTCGCCCGCAACACCGACGTTGCCGATCTGAATGTTGTAAGAGCCAGTCGTGATTCTTGTACCGGCACTCGGGCCTACGGCGATGTTGTCACGACCGATCGTGATCTTGGAACCGGCACCGATGCCAACACCGGTATTGTTGAGACCCGTGGTAATGGCGTTAAGCGCCGAATAACCAAGCGCGGTGTTATTGGCGCCGGTGGTGGCTTTGTTCAGGCTGATGACGCCCAGCGCGACGTTACGCGCCGCCGTTGTACTTGACTTCAATGCCTGATGACCAAGGGCAACGTTGCTGCTGCCGCTGGTATTGGACATGAGTGCGCCGTTGCCCATTGCAGCGTTGAAACTGCCGATGGTATTCGCCGACAGCGCGTCCACGCCAAACGCAGCGTTTTCTTCACCCGTTGTGTTGCTGACCATGGCCTGGTCGCCAAAGCCACTGTTAAACCTACCGGTCGTGTTCGCAACCAGCGCCTGATCGCCGAAGGCATTGTTGAACCCGCCCGTGGTGTTGGCAAAAAGTGCCAGCGCACCAAACGCATTGTTGCTTTTGCCGGTGAGGTTTGCCCGCAGTGCTTCGAAACCGAAGGCGTTGTTGTAGTCTCCAGTTGTATTGGCCGCCAGCGCACCGGCGCCAAACGCACTCGTTTGTTCACCGGTCGTGTTCAGGGTCAAGGCATGGTGACCAAACGCACTGTTGCCACCGACGGTTTGCGCGCCTTCGCTGTTTAATACGCCAGTTTGGCCCGCCGTTGACAGCGCAAGTGCCGCATCACCGAAAGCACTGTTGTTGGAGCTGCTGGTCGTGCTCGACAGCGCATCGTTGCCAAACGCCGCGTTGCCGCTGCCTGAAAGCAGCAGGCCTAACGCGTCGACGCCAAAGGCGTTGTTCTCGTTTGCTGATCCCGCCACAAATAAAGCGCGCACACCGAAAGCATTGTTGGCATTGGCGCTACCGCTTGCCGCGGCCAGGGCCGAAAAGCCGAAAGCACTATTGTCGACGTTGCTTGAGATCAAGGCGCCGGCTGCGTTGCCAAACGCACTATTGCGCGCACCCGTGGTTATGCTGCCCATAGCGCTGGTGCCGTCGCGCGTATTGGTCTCGTTACCGGCGACCGGATCGGCGGCGGCTGGCATGCTCACTGCGGCCTGCAGCAACATAGCCACACCGGCAGCGCGGGCGAAGGGAATAAGATGATTCATGCTTGCTCCTGGTACTGACTCCGGACCGGCCGGCGACGGGGCGCGAGGCGAACAGCCATTGCGCGATGGCGCGATGCTAGCGCATCTGGTGACCTGGGAACTCGTTAACAATCGTCGCTGAGAGCGATGTTCGTCACAAACCCACCCTGCGCAGACATCAACCAACGCGTCGGCAAGGCCTGCTTGCAAAGGATTTTTCGGTTCCGGTTGTCCACAGCCACCGATGGCCGTCCACACGGGCCGTTTGTATACGGCGCTTTTTCCTTTATCTTGCCGGCCTTATCTCGCCGCCCGGGTCCTGCGCGGGCGACGGCGCACCACATGCATCAAGCTTAGGAGTCACGCTATACATGGCCAGCACGCTATTTGATTTGACCGGCAAAGTAGCGCTGGTCACCGGCTCGACCAAGGGCATCGGCCGCGCCATCGCCTTCGAACTCGCACGCCACGGCGCACAGGTTGTGATCTCGAGCCGTAAAGCAGAAGCCTGCCAGAGCGTCACCGACGCCATTAATGCCGCGACCAGCGGCCAGGCGGGCGGCGCCGTATCCATCCCCGCCAACATCAGCCACAAGGCCGAGCTCGAACGACTGGTCGCCGAGACCCGCGCCCAGCTGGGGCCGGTTGATGTGCTGGTGTGCAACGCCGCGGTCAATCCGCACTACGGCCCCATGAGCGGCCTGCCGGATTCCGCTTTCGAAAAGATACTTAACGTCAACATCCTGTCCAACCACTGGTTGGCGCAGCTGGTGTTGCCGGACATGATCGCGCGCCGCGACGGTTCCATCATCATCGTATCTTCGATCGGTGGTTTGAAGGGCTCGCCGGTGCTCGGGGCTTATTGCATCTCCAAGGCTGCCGATCTGCAGCTGGTGCGCAACCTTGCCGTTGAAAATGGCCCACACAACATTCGTGTCAACGCCATTTCGCCGGGACTGGTCAAAACCGATTTTGCGCGCGCGCTGTGGGAAAATCCCGAGACCCTTGAGCGCCGTGTGCAATTTGATCCCCTGCGTCGTATCGGCGAGCCGGAAGAGATCGCCGGCATTGCGGTCTATCTGGCCTCTCGTGCGGGGCATTTCACCACCGGCCAGAATTTCGTCATTGATGGCGGTGCCACGATTGGATCCTGAGCCCGCTTCGTCACTTTTTGATCGTCGAGTTAACTAAGAGAGGCAAACCAGCTATGCGCGTGATTGTTTATCCCAAGGACATGAAAGATCTCATCGGCCAGGAAATCGGTGCGTCCGATTGGGTCGCGGTCGATCAGGCTATGATCGATAAATTTGCGGAGGCGACCGGCGACCATCAGTGGATCCACGTCGACGTCGAGCGTGCCAAAAAGGAAATGCCCGGCGGCAAAACCATCGCCCACGGTTTCCTGACCCTGTCATTGCTGCCGCGCCTGGGCGCGACCATCTGGTCCATCACCCATCGCAGTCGTGGCCTGAACTATGGTCTCAACAAGCTGCGCTTCACCGCCCCGGTGCCGGTCGATTCACGGGTACGCCTGCGTCAGAAACTGTTGGCCGCCGATGACGTCAAGGACAACGGCATTCGCCTGACCTTTGAAAATACGCTTGATATCGAAGGCAAGGACCAGCCTGCGCTGGTTGCGGAAGCGTTGAGTATCGTATTCCCCTGAGGCTGGCGCAGCGATGCGATGCCGGGATGGCCCCGGTGTCGTGCCGCCGTGGTGGGCCGTGGTCAGGTGAAACGTCCAAGCTTGACGTCCTGGCTTTGTGCCCAGGTTTCGAACACATCGAGACGCATGGGCCGTCCGATGTAATAACCCTGACCATAATCACAACCCAATTCCGCAAGAAACTGCAGGGTTGCGGCGTCTTCGATGCCTTCCGCTACGACGGTCATATCGAAATTGTGGGCGAGGTCGATGATGCTGCGCACGATCTTGGCGTTGCGCTCACTGTGGATCACACCGAGCACGAAGGATTTGTCGATTTTGAGCTCACCCACCGACAAACGCCCGAGCTGTGATAAGGACGAATAGCCGGTGCCAAAATCGTCGATTGAAAGTCGGATACTGTCGTTGTGGAATTTATCGAGAGTCGCGATTGCGGCTTCGGGATCGGTCATCAACGCGCCTTCGGTGATTTCCAGAGTGAGCTGGCATTTTTTCGTGCACCAGATACTGGCCGACTGGCTGACAAAATCGAAGATGTCGGGGTCGTTCAGCGCGATGGGCGATAAATTGACCGCCACCGAAAAATCCGGAAAGCGCGTGAAATAGTCGCTGCAGGCACGTAAGGCGGCATTTAATGTCCACAGCGTGATAGGCACTATCAGGCTTGAGCGCTCAGCGATCGGAATGAAGACGTCGGGTGGCACCGCATCGCCATTTGCCCGTGTCCAGCGCGCCAGGGCTTCAGCCCCACTCAGCTGTCCGGTGCGTAAATCAATTTTGGGTTGCAGACAAAGATATATCTCGTCACGGTCAAGCGCTTCGTGCAGCGCGCGCTCCAAAACGTAGCTATGGATGGTTTTAGTGCGGTTTTCCAGGGCGGGGGAATACAGGCCATAACCCGCCGGATTGTCATTGGCCTGCTCCAGAGCCAGCTCCGCACAACGCAATAGCCCAGCAGCGTCGTGAGCATCGCGTGGCGACAGCGCGATACCCACCGCGACATGGACCGTGATGTCGTGCCCGGCTACCAGGAAACGGGTTTTGCAGGCCTCGATAATCTTGCTGGCAGCGAGCTCAGCCTGAGCGCTACCGAGCAGACCGGGCAGGATCAGGGCAAAACCGGCATCTTCGATGGGTGCCACGATATCGCTTTCACGAATTGCACGCGCGATGCGTTCTTGCACCTCCTGCACCACTGCGTCGGAAACGTCGTAGCCGTAGTTGACGTTGATTTCGTGAATGTGCGGAATACGTAAAACCAAGACACTGAGTAAACCGCCACGCTCAGGCCTTGCCAGAAGCTGCGCCAGCTCGTCGAGCAAACACCGACGCGGCGATACCGTGCGTGTATTGGCGTTCACAACAGGCGTGAAATATTTTCGAGCAACTCGGGTGTGAGACGACCTTGAGCCAGGTAGAACTGGCGAGGATCGATGCCGTAGGCTTCCGGTTCGACACTACGCTTGATGGTTACCGCCGCGTAGTCATCACCGAGCTTGGTAGCCTGGGACGCGAGATCGAGGTCGACAAAACTCGGCAAGGGTTTTTTGTTCGCGCCCAGAATCAGCATCAAGCGCGGCAGCAGGCGACGGACCCGGTTCTGGCCGACTACGATGCCAACTTCACCGGAATGCAGCTCGACCAGGGTGCCGGTCGGATAGATGCCAAGACATTGAATGAACTGCTCGACCAGCTCACGCTGGAACGACTTTCCGCATTCGTCGTACAGCCTGCGCATGGCGTCGTGCGGCGAAATCCCCATCGCATAGGGACGATCGCTGGTAATCGCATCGAAAAAGTCGGTGATGGCCACCATGCGTGCAAACGGCACGATGTCGCGCCCAGCGAGAGCACGGGGATAACCGCTGCCGTTAAAACATTCATGATGGGCGTGCACGATTTCGAATACACGCTTGCTGATATCCGGCACCTGGTGCAACAAGTCGACGCTGTACTCGACGTGTTTTTTGACTTCCTGTTGCTCTGCATCGGACAGCGCCCCGGTTTTGCGCACCAGTTCAGGCGGCAGTTTGAGCTTGCCAATGTCGATCAGCATTGCACCCAAGCCAATATCGGCGAGTTCGACTTTTGAGAAACCCAGATGACGACCGAACGCGATAGCCAACGCACTGGTGTCCAACAGATGGTAGTAAGTGTAGGAATCGCGGTCCTTGACCAGACGCAGCCACATGCAGGCATCGGGATTACGCACCACACTTTCGGTGATGCCGGTGACTGCATCCTTGAGGCCTACCACCGCGATTTTGCGCCCGCGCTGGATGTCGTCCACCACTTCGTCCAGGGCCTGGCAGACCTTGGCGCGCGCGACGCGCGCAGCCTCGATTTCGCTTTCGACCGCCACACTGTCAATGTGGTTGACCGGGCGTGAAGGCAGGTAATCAAAAACCTTCGCCTCTCGATCGGACTTGACTATGCGGTCTTTCCAATCGACGACCGTGTTGTCTTCAACTTCAGTGGGCCTGCCACGTTTGTCGGTGCGGACCCAGACCGTGCGGCAGTGCTGACGAAGATTGTTGATGGCGTCGAGATCGTTAACCCAGAAGCCCTGAAAGTGAAATGGCGTACCCAGCCAGGGACGGTCGAGCTTGGCAACGAACATGCCGAGCTTGACCTTGTCCACTTCGATCAAAATATCCATGCGATAGATAAACCCGTCGGATTTATTGCGTTTTCAACAACTCGAAGACGACCCGCCACACCAAACCGTTGGTCGCAATCGGGCTGTGGGTCGATAAGAGCTTTTAGCGGCGGCGCGGAGGTCTAACTGAACCCCTGATCGGACGCGTGTGCGCAGCAGTCCCGGGCTGGGCAGGCAGCACCGGCCTGGGGCCGGGAGTGAGCGGCGCACCGGCCTGGGCGGGGCGCGGTGCGGGCTCGGCCTACTGTTCAGCCGGAGCCCGTGAGCTTGCTGGCTACGGCCAGGCGGTGACCTGAACACGCACAGCCTGACGGCACCGCGGGTGCCTTAACGCGGCGTTCAGCTGGCAGCGGTCGCCCAGTCAAAGGCGAGTGTCTGGACCGTGCCACTCGGTGTATCGGGCGTCGCGTCGGCGTAGTGGTGATACTCAAAACGCACTTGCTCAAATTTAAGCGTCAAGGTCTCGCTGGCGTGATTGTCTTCGCAGCTACCGCCGATCTCGACGGCCAATACCCGCAGGTTTTCGAATTTCACCGATATAAATTTTTGCTGTGCGTCGCGTTTGCCCACCACCGGCACGATGTTGATTTCGGCGGCGGGCACCAACCCGCCCTGCGCCCACAAAGTCATGATCATCGGGCTTTCTATGCCCACCCGCTTGACCACCTTGATCTGATCGGCAGCGGCGCCGGCACCCGGCGCTGACAAACACCACTGCCACGACACGACGTCGGCCCATCCAGGGTGGTAGTAGTTGCGCGAACCGCCTGTTACGCCATCGAAACGCAGAAAAATCTCTAGAGCCATAGCCTGGTCTACCCCCGCTGGGGATGACGCCAGCATCGCTACTGCGGAATTGCAGTGCGCTATCTAAGCATGAATCGATGCCGGGCGTATTCACGGCGTGCGTTTGACGGCTGCAAGCATTGCCGCGCAGTGGTCCCTTCCCCCCGCTTAAGCGGCGTCGATTTCCGCCAGCACCTTGCGCGCAATCCGAAACGAGCTCACACCGGCGGGTACACCACAATACATGGCAATCTGGTGCAGGACGGCCTTCAATTCTTCGCGACTCAGGCCGTTATTGAGCGCGCCGCGAAAATGCAGTTCAAACTCATCTGAGCGACCCAATGCCGCCAACATGCCGAGATTAAGAATGCTGCGCGTTTTACGATCAAGGGTGTCGTCGCCCCAGATAAAGCCCCAGGTGTAGTCAGTCACGACCTTCTCCTGGAACTCACGACTAAAGTCATCGAGCCCGGCCATTGCGCGCTCCACGTATGCTTCACCCAGAACCGCTTTGCGCATCTTCAAGCCAGCTTCAAACTGTTTGTCACTCATCGCTGTTGTCCTTCATTCAGGGGTTATTGTCAGCTTCGTGCGCGATTATGCACCGCCACGCAGGGCGACTTCGGTCGACGTAAAATGGAGGATTAGTTGAGCTACGTCATGGAAACGTGAATCGACGCCCATTCTCGCACCGGGCAGCGAACTAACTGTCGCTGGACTGTCTATGCTGCATCGCCCGACAACGCGGCATAGCGTCCGTGGCTAAGCTCAATCGGCACCGCCGCCGACATTGCGACCAGAGGTCAGTATGAACCGCGACCACACCCCTGTTTCGAGCGACCGCAGCCAACTCGAAGACCATTCTGAGCTAGCGCCGTGTCCGGGTCGTCGCGCCATGCTCGGCTGCGCGCTGGCGCTGAGTGCCGCGCAATTTTTCGGCGCATCCAGCGCCGCAGCCGCCACCACCGGTAAGTGGACCTCCGCTGGTGCCATCACCAGCTTTGTAACCGGCAAACCCAAACTGGTGAAGCTCGTCAGCGGCCGCGCACCGGTTTTTGTCACCAAACTCTCCGCCACCAGTTGGCAATGCCTGTACGCCGTCTGCACCCATGATTCGGTGGAATTGGATCTCGCGCCTTCGCATCCCAACTATGCCTTTCGCTGTCACCGACACGGCGCGAAGTTCGCCAAGGACGGCAAGGTGCTGGCCCATCAGCGCGCCAAGCGCGCGCTGCTCAAGCTGCCAACCAAGGTTGTGAACGGCAAGTTGATGGTCAACGTCGCGGGTTTCGTCTAGAACCACCCGCGTCGGGCATTCCGCTCCATCTTCAATGCTAGGATCACCGCTGCCAACAGCAGCGGGAGATTCCCAATGATCGATCTTTATTACTGGCCCACGCCGAACGGCTGGAAGGTCAGCATCATGCTCGAAGAATGCGGCATGCCGTACAACGTTGTCGCCGTGGATATCGGCGCCGGTGAGCAATTCAAACCGGAATTCCTGCGCATCTGTCCAAACAACCGCATGCCCGCGATTATCGATCACGCCCCCCTGGGCGGTGGTGATCCACTGCCATTGTTTGAGTCGGGTGCGATCGTCGAGTATCTGGCGGATAAGTCCGGCAAGTTCCTGTCCAAGCTCCCGGCCGAACGCTACAAAGTGCTGCAATGGGTGTATTGGCAGATGGCCAATCTCGGCCCGATGATGGGCAACGCCAATCACTTCAAAAACTACGCAAAGAACCTCACGGACGACCCCAGCCAACTGGAATACGGTACCAAGCGTTTTGTCGGCGAAGTTGACCGTTTATGCGGGGTGATGGATGCCCAGCTCAGTGCCTATCAGTATCTCGCCGGCGACGACTACAGCATTGCCGACATCATGAGCTGGCCATGGGCGTGTCTGCTGGAACGGCTGATCGATCCCAACGCAACCCATACCTTCCCCCATCTCAAGCGTTGGCTGGAGACGGTTGGCGCGCGCCCGGCGGTGCAGAAGGGTCGCGATGTCTGCAAGGAATGGGGTGAGCGACCATTGACCGACGAGCAGGAAAAGGCGCGGCGAGCCCTGCTATTCAACCAGACCAACGATAAAGTGCGCGCCGCGCGTGAGCAGGCTGCCAAAGCCAGTCGTTGAGCCCCACTGCGAGGTGGAAACGACGGCTTAGAACAACTCGACGTTGCCAACCTCGCGCACTTCGCTGATCGGCGCCTGATCGGCCATGACAATGCGGTTGCGGCCGGCATGTTTGGCTTTGTAGAGCGCCTGATCGGCCACGTCGACCAGATCCGGCGCGAGGGTGCCGAGCGACGCGCGCGCAAAGCCGATGCTGACGGTCACCCGCCCCACACATGGAAAGTCGTAACACTCGACCGCGGTGCGAAAGCGTTCCAGCGCAATACCGGCGCCCTGCTCATCGGTCCGCATCAAGACCAGAAATTCTTCACCGCCGAAGCGAAACAATCGATCGTTAAAGCGGAATGAATTTTCCATCACGCGCGAGAAGCGCAGCAGTACTTCGTCCCCCAGCAGATGGCCGTAGGTATCGTTCACGCGCTTGAAATGATCGATATCTAGCACAGCCAACCACAGCTCGTGGCCGAGTTGGTCGGCGCTGCCACTATTGAGCTGCAAAAAATTTTGCGTGAACGCCTGCCGATTCAAAAGTCCGGTTAATTGATCCCGCTCGCGACTTTCGATCAGGCGCAGCTGGTTGCCGAACAGATCTGCCAGATGCATGAGCTGCATGCGCACCAACGGGTCGTCGCTGGGATCATCGAGTACCAGCAAGCGACGCGGCGCAGCGTGGCCGGCGATCGGCAAGACGATGCGCACCGGCCGATCAGCGCCTGCAGCCAGCACGCAGGGACTGTTGCCGAACAGCGTTTCGCGCACACCGCGCATGTCCGGTGGGATGCGGTGGGCGATCCCCAGTTCGATGTCGAACAAGCGAACCAGGGCTTCCCCTTGTGGCTCCTCACCTTCGCCGGCGCCGGTCCTCTGATGGGCCTCGAGCAGGGTTGCGTGAGCCACCCAGCCGCTCTGGTTCAGCACCTCGATCAGGGCTCGTGCCAAGGATTGGCTATCGAGTTGGCTGGTCAAGGTCAGGGTGGTTTGTTGTAGGAAGCTGAAGCTTATGTCATGCATGGGTTGGGTTGACTCCGAGCTAATTTGCGGCCTGCGGCAGCCTTACTTGAGGCGCGCCGGCGAGGGAAACCCGGCGCCCCATGACCCACCCATGCCAGCGATGCGACAATGGCAGCCCGGCTCGCTTCCGCGCGCCACCGGCGATGGGTTAAGAGGAGTGCACCATGGGGCGTTTACAGGACAAGGTCTGCATCATCACCGGCGCAGCCGGCGGCCAGGGCGAAGTGGCGGTCGAGCTGTTTGTGCGCGAGGGCGCCAAAGTCCTGGCCTCGGATCTCAAGCCAGGCGGCGGCGCGCGGGTAGCGGCGGTCGCAGAAGCGCATCCGGGACAGGTGCATTACGTGCAGGGGGACGTCACGGTCGGTGCCGACCTCGACCGCATCGTAGCGGGCGCACTGGCGCATTTCGGCCGTATCGACGTGTTATTCAACAATCACGGCGTCATGGTTGGCAGCCCCTTCCTCGACACCACCGAAACACAGTTGAATCAGGTCCTGGACATCAACGTGCGCGCATCTTTTCTGCTCTCGCAGCGCGTCGCACGGCAGATGGTGGCCCAGGGCGGCGGCGGTTCCATCATCCACAACAGCTCGGTGGGTGGGGTGGTGGGTTTCCCCGACATGGCGGCCTATGGCGCCTCCAAGGCCGGCGTGGCGCAGCTCGCACGCTCGATGGCCAACGACTTGCGCGCCTATGGCATCCGCGTGAACGCCGTTGCGCCGGGCGCAATCGATACGCAGATGCCGCGCAAATATCTGGAAAAGTTCGACAACCGCGAGGAGATCTGGAAAGCCATGGAACAGGCCCATCTGAGCGGCCGGCTCGGCCGCCCCGAGGAAGTCATCCATTTAGTGCTGTTTCTGGCCTCGGATGAAGCTTCGTTCATGAATGGCGCCGTGGTCGCGGTAGACGGCGGCTATTCGGCGGTTTAAGCCCATGCCCGAGGCCGCGCGCCTGCTCAGAACTTCGGTTTGACCTCGGCCTTTTTGTAGCGCTCGATACCATCCATGATCTCGCGCTTGGCAGTCGCCGCGCCCTCCCAGCCCCGCACCTTCACCCACTTACCGGGTTCCAGATCCTTATAGTGTTCGAAGAAGTGCTGGATCTGGAGCAGGCGCTCAGGCTGCAGATCATCGGGCGTGTTCCAGTGTTTATATATCGGCAGGATGCGATCAATCGGCACCGCCAGCAGCTTGGCGTCACCACCCGCCTCGTCATCCATCATCAACACCCCGATCGGTCGGCAGCGGATCACCGCGCCGGTGGTCACGGCAAAGGGTGTGACCACCAGCACATCAACCGGATCGCCGTCATCGGCGATGGTGTGAGGGATGTAACCGTAATTACACGGGTAGTGCATGGCGGTCATCATGAAGCGGTCAACAAACAATGCACCGGTGGCCTTGTCCACTTCGTATTTGACCGGATCGGCGTTCATCGGGATTTCGATAATGACGTTGAATTCATCGGGCAGATTTCGCCCGGAGTCGACGCGGTCAAGATTCATGGCACGAATACCCCGTAGCGGCGCGATGGCCGAGTGCCATTCTACGCCGCGTCATGCACTCAGCAGTTCGACGGCCATCTGCGCCTTGCGCACGATGATCTGCTTGTAGCCGTCGAGATCAATATCCCGCGCGCTGCCCATCGCGCCGACCAGATAACGCTTGTAAACACCTTGCCGTATCGCAGCCAGACGCCATTGCTGAAAGGCGCGGTAGTAGTCGATGTGAGTCAAGTCGAAACCCGTCAGCGCGGCATAACGTGCGACCAGTGCGGCGCGGCTGCAGAAACCACCGGCCGTGGTCGGCATGATGTCCTCGGCGTCACCACGACGTTCTTCGGGCGCGAGCCAGGTGTTGAGCAGATAGCCGAGATCGGCCAGTGGATCTCCTAACGTGCATAATTCCCAATCGA
This sequence comes from Pseudomonadota bacterium, assembly GCA_031418675.1. Taxonomy (GTDB): domain Bacteria; phylum Pseudomonadota; class Gammaproteobacteria; genus JADJYF01. Next base: position 13,013 of record JANOXY010000695.1, on the reverse strand, counting down.
GCACGGCCTGGATGCGGCCATCGGCGACTATCATGTTGCCGAGACGATAATCACCATGCACGATGCTCGCACCAACCTGCGTCGGCAGGCGTTCACTGAGCAGACGCAGCGCCTCTTCCATTTCCGGTACCGCCTCAGTCTTAGTCTGCTGCCATTGCTGGGTCCAGCGCTTGAGCTGGCGGGCGATGTAATTTTCCTTGCGACCCAGCTCACCCAGACCGACCGTATCGGGATCGATCAAATGCAAACGCGCCAGCACGTCAGCGACGTCGTTGCTGAGCGCGAGGCGCTCCGGAGCCGGGATTAACGCCGCACTTTGGGCGTCGTGCGGCACCAGCCCGGTCACAAAATCCATAACAAAAAACGGCGCGCCGTTGACGTCCGGATCAAGACACAGACCATGGGTCGGCGCGACCGGCACACTGCTGCCTGCCAAGGCATGCACAATGCGATATTCACGGCCCATGTCGTGGGCGCTTTCCAGCACATGGCCCAAGGGCGGACGGCGCAGCACGTAATGGCGGCCCTGCGCATCACTGGCGCGATAGGTGAGATTGGAGTGCCCCCCAGCAATCAACTCATAGCTCACGGGCGGCGTGAGCGCGGGCACATGCGCTGCCAGCCAATTGCTCACCTTGGCGGCATCAATACCTTCGGTCATCATCGTTCCCCACCGTTGACGAGCGCGCATGATAGCGCGGCCATCGTGGCCGTTGTGCGCCACGCTCTAGCCGTATACTGCCGGCTGCGCGCCATTGCCAGGGACCACGTCGATGCTCGAAACCACTGCCTTGTTGGGCGCAGCCCGAGCTTTGCGTCCGCGCCTGCGGCAAGCAGCTGCGGGTATAGAGCGTGAGCGTCGGCTCGATGCTGAAACCCGCGCAGACCTCATCGCGATGGGCGCCTTCCACTTGCAGTTGAACGGCAGCTATGGCGGCGCTGCGGCCGATCCGCTGACCTATCTCGAAGTGATAGAAGAACTGTCCCGTGGTGATGCCTCCAGCGGCTGGTGTGCGATGGTCGCCTCGGAATCGAGTGCCTGCATGAATGCATGGCTGGCACCAGAGGTGATCAAGGCCATGCTGGGCAGCGGTCCGCCGGCGGTGGTGGCCTTGACTGCGGTTGGCAAGGGCCGTGCGGTGGCCGGCGGCGATGGCCACATCGTCAGCGGCCGCTGGCGTTTTGCCAGTGGTTGTCGCCATTCCGCGTGGCTGGGCGCGCTGTGTGTGGTGCACGACGGTGACGCGCCGCGCCTCGGTGCCGATGGTGTGCCAGTGTTGCGCGTGGTGTTCGTGCGCAGCGGCGAAGCGCAGCTGCTCGATACCTGGCACACCAGCGGCTTGCAGGGCACCGGCAGTGACGATTTCGAAGTAACCGAGGTGTTCGTGCCCCATGCCCATGGTTTCGCCCTGCGCGATGTACCACAAGACGACGCCCCGGCATGGCGGGTGCCATTCAGTTTGCGCCTCGCCATGAGCAAGGCCGCGGCCGTTTGCGGTATGGCGCGCGGCGCAATGGACGCGGTGCTGCCGTTGCTCGACCGCACGCCTTTTGCCGGTGCACGAGCGGCGCGTGAAGAGCCGCGTGTGCAAGCCACACTGGCCGAAGCGGAAGCAGCTATCGAAGGCGGACGCGCTTATCTGTATCGCGAAGTTGCCCGCATCTGGACCAGCGTCCAGGGTGGTGCCTCACTCGATCTTGAAAGTGTTGCTCGCACCCGCCTCGCGATTGTCTTTGCGGCGCGCTCGGCACTGACGGCGGTCGATAAAATTCAGACTCTCGGTGGCACCGCCGGTGTGCTCACCCCTGCGCTGGATCGCGCCGTACGTGACATCAATGTCGCGCGTCATCACCTGCAACTGCAAGCCCACATCATGGAAGACGCCGGCCGCGTGATGCTGGGCATCAAGCCGCAGAATCCGCTGTTTTGAGCCCTGCCGTCCGTAGGTCCGAATTTATTCGGACATTCGACCCCGCTCAAGCGAGCTTGCGCCCTGGAAGGCGTGTCCGAATGAATTCGGACCTACAGGTGAGACGGCATCGTGTGGCGCTTTATAATCGTGCCGAGCGCCTGCCACGGTGTGTACGGCGCCCCATAAGCTGGCCATGAAATTCGACGACCTTCCCGATCACTGGCGCGCGCAGCTCAGCATTGATGGCAGCGCTGAAGCGCCGTGCCTGTGGCTAAGTGGAAGTTGGGCCTTGCGCGGCACGGTGCCGCGCTATGGTGAAATTGCCGCCCAATTTGCGGCCGCAAGGCGCATACAGATCGGCGCGCGGGAACTCAGCAGCTGGGATTCCAGCGCGGTAAATTTTCTTGCCGCGCTCACGCGCGACTGTCGCGCCCGCAAGATCGAGATTGATGACAGCGCCCTGCCCGACGGGCTGCGCCGCATGTTGGTCCTGGTCTTCGCGGTACCGCCAGCCCCAACGCGCGCGCTGCTCAACAAACCTACCCTGCTCGCCAGCATCGGACTGGCCACCCAGCAAGCTTGGCGCGACTGGCCGGCCATGGTGGAGTTTGCCGGCGAAATATTGTTGTCGGTGGCACGCTTCGTCAGCGGCCGCGCGCGCTATCGCCGCGGTGACTTCGTTTATCTGATCGAAGAGGTCGGACCGCGTGCCCTACCCATCGTGTCATTGATCAGCTTTCTGGTGGGCACCATCCTCGCTTACATGGGCGCGGTGCAGCTGGCCTTGTTCGGTGCCAGCATCTATATCGCCGATCTGGTCGGTATCGGCGTGGTGCGTGAAGTAGCAGCGCTCATGACCGGCATCATTCTCGCCGGCCGCACCGGCGCAGCCTATGCCGCCCAGATCGGCACCATGCAGGTCAATGAAGAGATCGATGCGCTACGCACCCTGGGCGTGTCACCCATCGACTATCTGGTCTTGCCGCGTATGCTGGCCTTGATTCTGATGGTGCCTATCCTGACGCTCTACGCCGGCATTGTCGGCATCCTGGCCGGCATGACCATCGCGGTCTTGGTTTTTGATGTCGGAGTTTATGAGTACTACAACGAAACCCTCTCGGCACTCGAGCTCAAGCATTTTGCCGTCGGTCTCATCAAGGGCACGGTTTATGGTGCGCTGGTTGGTTTCGCCGGTTGCCTGCGCGGCATGCAATGCGGGCGCAGTGCGCAGGCGGTGGGTGAATCGACCACCTCGGCAGTTGTGCTCGGCATTCTGCTTATCACCATATCGGCTTCGGTGTTGACCATCTTTTTCCAGAAGCTGGGGATATGACATGACTGCCGCACCCCACATCGAGGTCCGCAATCTGACCATGGCGTATGGCGACTACGTCATCCAGCGCGATCTGAACTTCAGCATCAACCGTGGCGACATCTTCGTCATCATGGGTGGTAGCGGTTGTGGCAAGAGCACCTTGCTGCGGCAGATGATTGGGCTGGTACACCCCGCCACCGGCACCGTGTTGTACGATGGCGAAGATTACTGGGCGGCCGATGCCGAGACCCAGGTGCAACGCCAGCGCGGCTTCGGCATCTTGTTCCAGGCGGGCGCGCTGTGGAGCTCGTTGACGCTGGCGGAGAACGTCGCCCTGCCCTTGCAGGAGTTCACTACGCTGGCGCCGGATCTGATCGACGAGATGGTGTCCTTGAAACTCGCGCTGGTTGGACTCGGTGGCTTTGAGAACTTTTACCCATCCGAGATCAGCGGCGGCATGAAAAAACGCGCCGGCCTGGCCCGCGCCATGGCGCTCGATCCACAGATTCTGTTTTTTGACGAACCCTCGGCTGGGCTCGATCCCTTAAGCTCGCGACGCCTGGATGATCTGATTCTGGAACTGCGCGATAGTCTTGGCGCGACCGTGGTGCTGGTAACCCATGAGCTACCGAGCATTTTTGCCATCGCCAACAATTCTGTTTTTCTCGATGCTGACACGCGCACCATGATCGCCTATGGCGATCCGCGCGAGCTGGCCGAACATGGTGTAGACAAGGTGCGTACATTTCTTAACCGGGGCGTAGCATGAGCAAGCAAGCCAATCCCAAACTGATCGGGGGCTTCGTGCTCGGCGCCATCGCGCTGCTGATTTCCGCGGTCATCCTGCTCGCCGATGGTGGCTTCTGGCGTGACCGGCCGTCTTACATCATGTATTTCGAGGGCTCGACCACCGGCTTACAGGTCGGCTCACTGGTGGTATTTCGCGGTGTAAAAATCGGCACGGTACAGAGTATCGGCTTGTCGGTTGACGAGCAGAGCCTGGCTTTTCTCGTCCCCGTCGTAATCCGCACCGACGAGTACGCCATCAAAAATCTGAGTGGCGATAATGTCGCCTTGAGCGATTTGACGGAAAACAACGACCTCATCAAACGCGGTTTGCGCGCGCGGCTGAAAACCTGGAGCTTTCTCACTGGCCAGCTCTACATTGATCTCGACTTCTACCCGGATAAGTCCGCGACTTACCACGGCAAGAATTCAGGCATGCGCGAGATCCCAACCCTGCCTACGGAGGTCGAGGAACTGGCCAACAAGCTTGATAAATTGAACGTCGAGAAGCTGGTAGACGATATCTCGACAATCTCGGCCTCGGTACGCAGTCTGGTGTCTTCGCCAGCCGCCGGTCACGCTTTGGAGAATCTCGATCTGACCTTGCGGCATCTCGCTTCGTTAACCGCACAACTTGATAGCCGCAGCAGCAAGCTTGCCGACGATGTGAGGACGGTGATGGAAGAAGCCACTGCGACGCTGCGCGCCACGCGCAGCGCACTCGATGAAAGCACAGCCACCCTCAAGGCGGGCAGTCGCGCGCTAAACAATATTGACGCCGGCGCAGCCAATATTGTTGCCTTGACCCGCGCCGACGCCGGCCCGGTATTGGCCTTGACCCGCGCCAGCGAGGAACTCGCGGCGACCGCCCACAGTCTGCGCGAAATGTCCGATGAAGACTCGCCGACAACAACCCGCTTGAATGCGGTGTTAAAAGAGACCAGCGCGGCGGCGCGCGCGCTGCGTGTGCTGGCCGAAGCGATTGAAACCCAACCCGAGTCCTTGCTGACCGGACGACGCGGCGAAGGATCAGCGCAATGAAAAACACCCTGGTCAGCGCGTTACGCAACACCTTGTTGGCCGCACTGTGCGGCAGCTTAGTGGCTTGCACCCACACCCCGGTCTCCCACTATTACGTGCTCAGTGCCGCCGCTGACCCGGCGAGTCAGAGCCAGCGCAGCGCACCACGCATTGGTCTCGGCCCGGTGACTCTTCCCGAGTATCTCGATCGTCCACAGATTGTGACCCGCGCCGCCGGCAACCGCCTCGAACTGTCCAATGTGCACCGCTGGGCGGAACCACTGCAGGCCTCGTTTGTGCGCGCACTGCTGGCCAATCTTGAACGCGAGTTACCAAAGGCGGACATCGTCGTACACCCCTGGCGCAGGTCACTGATCATTGCCCAGCAGATCCAGATTGAAATCACGCGCTTTGATCGCGACGCTGATGGCGCCTTTCATCTGAGCGCGCGCTGGCGGGTAAGCAAGCCGGGTGAACAGGATATGACCGCAACACAGCGCAGTGACATCGAGATTCCGTTGACCGCCAAGGCCGATGATTACGACGCCTTGTTGACCGCCGCCAACAGTGCAGTCGCGGCACTGGCCGCGAGGCTTGCAGCACAGCTGCAAACGCAATGACGACGTGGACCATACCGTTTGACAAAAGGGGGGAGAAATCATGCTGAAGATCTATCACGCGCCGCGCACCCGATCGATTCGCCTGTTATGGCTGCTCGAAGAACTTGGCCTGCCCTACGCGATCGAAAAAGTAGCCTTTGCACCCAAACCGCAGCCTTTTGCCCAGGCCACGCCCTTTGGCAAAGTGCCGGCGCTGGAAGACGGTGCCGTAAAGATGTTCGAATCAGGTGCGATGGTCGAATATGTGCTGGAGCGTTATGGCAACGGCCGTCTCGCGCCGGCCATCGGCCATGCCGATCGCCCTGCGTATCTGCAATGGCTGCATTTTTCTGAAAGCACGGCCTTTGCACCGGTCTCGGTAGTGGTGTGGATGAAAATCTATCGGCAGGACGCCGAGCAGAACGCCGCGCTCATTGCCGATGCGCAGGTACGCGCCGCGGTTGCTTTCGATTTCCTCGAAAAGCACATGGGGGATCATGAGTATCTGTTGCCTGGCGGCTTCTCGGCGGCGGACATCATGATGGGCTTCACCCTCAATGCCTCGCGCACCTTCGGCATCATCGATGAAAGATTCGCCAAGCTCGACGCCTATTCCAAGCGCCTCGCGGCGCGGCCGGCACTGATAAAGGCGATGACTTTGTAACGGTTGTCTTTGTAGGTCCGAATGAATTCGGACATTCGCAGCATTGCGGCTCTGGAAGGAATGTCCGAATAAATTCGGACCTACAGGGAATGTCCGAATGAATTCGGACCTACGGAATAAGAAAGAGAATTTTTCAGTAGGGCGTCTCACCGACCTTGCGCCCCAAGGCATAGGCCTTCTCAATATTGCCCAGGAACAGCTCGTAGAAGTCCCGCAACAAGCCATCCATCTGCGCCGCCGGCAAATCGTGCTCGGTGTAATGCCCTTCCCAGCGGATCTTGGTATGGCTGCCATCGATGGTCGAAAAATTGACCACCGCCACGTAATCGCGCATCGGCAACGGATAGTTTTCCACGATGGAATAAACGATGACGTGGGGTGCACAGGCGACATCGAGCCGCTCGACGATCTGCCCAGCGATTTGCAGCTCCGGTTTGAACACTGCAAATCGTCGCGAACCGATGGTATTGCCTTCACAGCGGAATTCCGTGAGGTTGCCGGGTGGATGGAGTTTATCGAGCGCACCAAAATCGGCTAGCCAATCCCAGCAATAGGCGTGAGGTGCGTTGACGGTGCGTTCGAGTATCGCGACGGGCATGATTGAATCTCCTCCGATTGCATTGGTGAAGTGAAATACCAGGCTCGAACCCTAACCTAAGCGCCGTCGTCTGGCGAGCTTGGCTCAAGCTCGCTTCCCCTTTGCCCACGAGCGGGATAACAAGTGCCCACCGAGGCAAACAACATCACCAGTCAGTTGTTGACCGGTCTAAATCAGAAGACCTGAATCCGCGAGTCATCGCTTGTGAGTGACGACAATGATTTGTCAGCAAGCCTCGCAGCGGTGGGCAACTCGTGCGAGGGCCGCTATGGGTCGGTTCTGCAAGCAGCGTGTGCCACGGCGATCGTGTACGGCCGGGTTTACGAACAATGGGCCAGATTCTCGGCACCCCGTAGGTGCGAATTCATTCGCACATAAGTCTAATCCCGGCGCATGAAACCCGATGGTCCCGGTACCGGCAGTAGCGAGCGGCCAAACGCGGTGAGCCACACCACGGCAATGCCCATGTAGGTCATGAGCAAGCCTGCGATCCCGATTAACCAGCCGGCCGTCCACGCGACACTCGGCCATGGCGCGACGGCTTGCGTCGCAAAGCTTTGGAGATTGAAGGCCGCCAACAGCGCCACCGCCACCGAGAACATCGCCATCGCGACAAACAGCAGCGCGCTCTGCGCGGCCATGATGGGCACATGGGCCACCAGCACCACGCCCAGGAAAGCGAACACCCAGCCGTTCATGACCAGGCTCAGATGCCCTGCCAGCGGGCCGCCCACAGGGAAAGCGATCAAGGCCGTCGTACACGCCGGTGCGGCCCAGAACAGAATGCCAAAGACCAGATTCAGGCTGCCGCCCACCGAGTCACCCCGGCGCAACGCGACCAGCCCGGTAATTACCTGAATAAGTGCGACCGCCGTCAGCCACACCACCAGCACTGCCCCATCGTCAGGTCCGGCGCGGCCGGTGAGTGCTACCCACACGGCGGTGGTGCCGGCACCGATAGAAAACAAAGATGCAGGTGAAGCGTCGGCCCATTCCAGTATTGGCGGGCTCACGGGCGTTTCTTGCACAAGGCTACCTCAAGAGATCTACGCGGCTGAAGATTGGCTCGCTCGAGTTTACCTGCTCGTCAAAAGCCACTGGGCATTTGCAAATGCAGGCCGAGTGTCAGCTAAGGTTTGCACGCCCGTCAATTCCCACTTCAGACGGGCGCCACGACGACGGTCATCACGAGCACCTCGTGTTGCAGAGATCTCAACGGGGGTGTCAAACACACTCCCGTTGAGCAAGCACCTAAGCCCGCGCTTTGCGCCGTCGTAGCAGCAGAGCGGCGAGTGCAGGTCCAAACAAATACCCTGCCGCTGGCACGGGCACGGGCGCGGTCTGGATATTGTCCAGTGCAAAGTAGACCGGGGTGTTTATGCCGAACTGGCCAACATCCGAAGACGCAAAGCTGAACTCCAGCGCCGACACCTGTCCCAGGCTGCTCAGATTGACCATGGTCCAGGCCTTGAGGATGTAATCGTCCGCGGCATCGTTCGAACGGAAATCAGCGAGGTAAAAATCGACCGTGCCGGTGCTGGCGTTCAACGCGTCGCGACCGGTAATGATCAAGCGCAGAAAATCCGAATCGGTGCCGCTCGCACCACCGAACTTCTTCGCGAAAAAATCACCATTGAGCATCGACAACGCGGTGTAGGTCGTATTGGTGAACATCGCGCTCTGCAACACACTCGGCACGTCAAACTCGATACGTGGCGCGTTCGCACCACCGGCGTAGGCCACCGCATAGTTCGCGCTATTGCCCGCACCTCCGCCGGCGTAGGCACTGATTTCATTGCTGTTGCCTGGGGTGGTCGTGTCGGTGGTATTGGAATAGGCAAAACCATTCCAGAATACTGCGCCACCACAACAGTCGGCATTGTTATTCAGAAAATGTGCGCCACCGGAGGCGTAGCGACTATCGATGCTGCCATCAGCGGGTGGCTGCAAACCGGACCAGTAACGTCCGCCACCCGCGCCGCCATAGGCCTGTTCGTTGGCCATTTCCGCGTCTTCAAAATCGATCGTCGCGGCGCTGACGGCATGGGTTGCAAGCGCCCCAATGGCCAGCACCAAAACTGGTGCCAGGTTAATTTTCATCATCAGTATCCTCTTTGAAAGTCACACAAGGGTGTCGGGTTCGCGCACTGTGGTTTTACAGCGCATACGCCGCGCGAGCGCTGCCAGCGGCAGGAGTAACAGCCAGGCCGACGCCGGCAGCGGCACCGGTGCCGCCACGACCCGCGCAGAAGCATCGGAAATCATGGCAAAACGATGTACTCCGCCAGTGGTGGGCGTACGGGAAGTGGCAATCGGCAAAATCGCACCACCCGCCGCGGGTACCGCGGCTTTCAGATAGCGCACACCCAAGGCATCGAGATCAAAGCCGCCACTGCCGGTGGTGCGGTAAGGATCGTAAATGCGGTGTGGACCACCGAGGCTGGTCGGCCAGTTATCCCGCTCCGAGCCATTGCCCAACACATCCACCAGGCGCACATGGGTGATGTGATTCACATTAAGACCACGCACACCGCGAAACAAACCGAGATCAAACGGCGTACCAAAGCCCTGGCGATACTTGCCGGCGAGTCCATCAATATTAGTGGGGTCCACCGCACCAAAAGCACTGACTGCACCCGGTGTAAAGGAGAAGCTGGGAAAACGGAAGAACCTCCTGCCATTGGACGATACTTCCACAAAGGCGAATTCAAGAAAGATATCGCTGAAACTGTTTTCAAATACTGCGAAATCCCAGCCGGGGCCATTAAATATTGAGCCGTTGACGGTCAAAGTGATGCGCCCGGCATCACCCAAGGCCACGACGTCGAAGCTGGTACCCTGGGCTGCACCCAAGGCCTTGGTCGGGTCTCGCCAGGTCACGTCAACATTAGTACCCGGCGCGTAGTTGTTATAACCCGTGGCCCAGCCCTTAATGAGCGTGCTGTTCTTGGCGATAGCAGTGGAGCCGCTCTTACCTGCCGCCGGTGCGTAATGCCCAGCCGGGCTGGCCGTGCCAAACACGCACAAGGCGCAAAAGATCAAAAAACGTACCGTCATGATCGTATCTCCCGAAAAAAGATCATCAAATTTCCACCGAGAGTTCCAGCATCAGACTGCGCGAGGGCATCGGATAAATGGTGTCGCTGTAACCGGCGGTGGCATACACCGCATCGAGCACATTGTTAATGCCGAACGACACAACGTACGACGGCACATGCCAGCGCAGTTTGGCATCCACCACGTGATAAGCGCCGAGTTTGTGGTAGCTGACGTTATCAAAATCATTGCCGTCGAAGCGCGTGCCGACCGAGGTACACGAGGCTGACAGCGTCAGTGCAGGAACAATGTCCCAATCAATACCGGCGGCAACTTTTTCGCGCGGAACCAGCGGCACAAAAGTCCTGTTGGGCCCCAGCCGCGCGTCGATGTAACTCATGTTGAGCCAGCCGTGCAAGGTCCTGCGCAACTGCCCTTTGAGTTCCAGTTCAACGCCACGGCGCGCAGTGCGGTCTTCGAGATTGCGGTTGACCTCGCGACCACTCGCGACGTCGAAACCAAAGAAAATCTCATCGTCAACGCGCATATCGAACAGCGATAAAGCAGCCTCATAACCACGCGCACTGCGCAAGCGCAGGCCGAGATCCCAGTGCTCGCCGCTTTGCGGCCGCAGATCAGTGGTGGCCTGGGTCAGCTCATCAACGTTGGGATTGCGAAAGCTGCGGTGATAACTGAGATAGGTCGTGGCCCAATGGGTGGGAGAGACACTAACACCCGCTTCCCATGCGTTGTTGTGCCAGGTTTTATTCTGATCGGTCTCGGCGGAGAGCTGGCCACGGCAATTGAACGGCACTTTCTGATCCTTCAGCGTGGTTTCGATAAAATTTCCTGAGCCAACGGGATTTTCGATGGTCACGACTATGTCCATGATCCGAGTAGCGCAGACGCGACGGAGCTTTTCCGTGCGCCGTGCGACGGAAAACTCATCGCGTCGATAACCGGCTTCGAGCGCGAAGTTGTACGGTAGCGACCAATGGGTGCTGATAAAACCAGCGCGGTCTTGCAGAGAACCAAGCAAGCTCTGGCTGCTATCGGCATAACCACGGCCATTTTCCCGTCGCTCGTAGTCTGAAGACTCACGTTCGTAGCCAATCACCACATCATGACTGTAACCAAACAACACAAAGGGCAAGGTATGGTTGGCTGCATATTGACGACGCGCTGACTCGATCGTGCTTTCCTGCTCACGTACGGTAAGGGCCGGTTGATAGCCGATGACAAACGGATTGGTGCGACTGCGGAAACTGATCAGGCCATCAAAACGACCGGCCGCGCCAAAATCCATCTTGGCGCCGGCGTGATAGCGCCGGTCCAGGGTTTCTCCGCGATCCTCGGCCGCCTTGGTACTGCGGCGGGCTTGGGCCGAACGTTTAAAATCCACGCGACTGACCGGCCCAGGTTGACCATAGCGATCCTGATGCGCCTCCGCACGTACAAATGCATCCAGCCACTCCAGTCCGCGATAACGTAACTCCAGCGCACCATCCTTTTTGAACAACTGGCCGTTGTCGCGAAATCCAAGTGAATTACTCAAGGAGCTGCGCACATCAAGCGACAAGCCGTGGCTGCCGGTGGACGCCGCTAACGCACTACCGTAGCTGTCAAAACTGCCAGCATTGATCTTGGCGAAACCGTGGGTGCCACCATCCGCGCGCTTGGTGCGAATATTGATGACGCCACCAACGGCACCGCTGCCGTAACGGACGGCGTTGGCGCCGCGAACCACTTCGATGCGTTCGATTTGATCGAGGGGAATACTGGAAAAATCCGCGCCACTGAGATCGTCAGGATTGATCTTTACACCATCAATGAGCACCAGCACATTGCTGAGCGAGGTATCGCCCATTCCGCGAATGTCGAGGCTCGCAAACTTGTCGTTGCCAAACACACTACGCAGATTGACGTTGGCTTCATGGGCCAACAGGTCGACAAGATTGGACGAGGTGCCGCGTTCGATGTCAGCGGCTGTAATTACCGTGGCACTGCGCGGCAGATCCCAGGCCGATTCCGCCCGACTACCGGTCACCAGCACTTCTTCGAGCTCTAGGCGATTAACTTCGTCGGCGTCGCACAGCAGCGGGCAGCACAGGGCCAGCATCAGCCATATGCCTGAGAGTACATGCAGAAATGGACGGGCGGTGCGTACACGCATGTTCGGTAGTCGCCCTCCGCGACTGAAGCAAACAAAACTGTGCAGGCCGGTCTCCGGACTCGTGGGGTGCTATTCGCGCGCTTGATGGCCTTCCCGTGCGATGCACAGTGGCGTATTCAAAAAGCGCACCCACTTACCGTTGCGGAGGCAGTGACGGCTTTGCTGCAGAGCAGCGCACCGTGCTTCCCGTTTCATCACCGGCTCGGAATGAGGCGGCGACACCTGAACATTAAGCCACGGACCTTAGCCGAAGGGTCGACCATGGTCAATGTGCGGCCCTCAAGCGTTCGGGCCGAGGACCGACATAACAAGATGCTGGGCGGCCCGCGCTCAGTCTATAGGGCGCAACAAAGTGCATGCGGTGCCAGCGTCTCGATTGATCTAAACAGGCTTATGCAATACTCGGCACCATGACTTTGTCGTTTTCAAATACCGTCGATCGCACCCTTGAGCGCTTGCGCAAGGCCTTTCGCGAGACCGCGGCGGGCGCGCTTGAGGTGGTTGGTGCGGCGTTGCGCGCCGATCTGCCGGATGACGACTTACCGCGGATGAAAGCCCGTATCGATGCCTGTCTGACGGGCAAGGGTGGTGAAACAGCGCGTCGGGGACGGGCTGCTGAACTCGGCCAGACCTATCTGTCGCTGTCGGAAAGTGGCAAACGGAAATTCCTGCTGACCTTGGCCCATGACTACGGACTGTCGCGCGCAAGCGCGCTCGAAAAAGTAAGGCAATGGCAGGGTTCCAGCGAGCCGCCACGTGCATTGCGTCGTGCACTCGAACCACCCGCAGTCAGACTGCTGCACGAGTTCGTTGGCGTGCCGCAGGGCGTTAAGTTCGTGGTTGATCTGCGTGCCGAGTTACTGGCACTGGGTAGCGACGATGTCGCCGCACGCACCTTGGGCGAGGATT
>JANOXY010000694.1:0-3367 GCA_031418675.1 Pseudomonadota bacterium | reverse complement strand
TTGGTTGAGGAACGAGGTTGTGTCACCGACGGGCTAATTGAGTTCGGTTCACTAAGGATAATGGAGTGGGCTGACCTAGCGAACTTCATTCGGTCGCTCGCGTGTTTCGCCGCGCATGAATACGCGCAACTTCAAATCTGCGTTTCCCGTTCATCGCCAACGCGCGCGCCAGCATGCTGCGTCCCCATGCCCCGTCGCGCCCCTGTCAGCTTTGTAAACCTCCTCCCCCGGTTGCTTCGCTTCCGCGATGCCCCGCGCTATCTCGGCATGGACCGCAACCGCTTCAACGCCGAGGTTCGGCCCGGTCTGACGGAGATCCCCATCGGTCGCCAGGGCATCGCCTTTGATCGCCTTGAATTGGACGCCTGGGTTGACCAATATAAATCCCGCAACGGGCGTCCCGGCCAATCGCAAGGAGAATGGTTATGGGACGTAGAAAAGCGCCGGGTCTGTTCAAACGTGGAGGGATCTGGCACGTCGATAAACGGGTGCGGGGGCGGCGAATTTGCCAGAGCACTCGCACAGCTGACTTCGAAGACGCCGAGCGATTCGTCGCGCGACTGATCGAGACCGACCGGCAGGCCCACATCTACGGGGTGCGGCCGAGTCGGAGCTTCGAGCACGCAGCGGCCAAGTTCGTCTTGGAGAACCAGCACAAGCGCAGTCTCGATAAGGACATCGGGTTGTTGAAGCAGTTGATGCCGTGGATAGGGCATCTGCCATTGGAGCGTATTCACCGGGGCGTACTACAGCCCTATGTGGACGCTCGACGGGAAGCGGGGCGCTCGGCCGGCACTATCAATCACGGTTTGAAGATCGTGAGGCGGGTGCTGAACCTCGCGGCCCAGGAGTGGATGGACGAGTACGGCCTGACCTGGCTGGCATCGGCACCGAAGGTGAAGTTGCTGCCGGACAACAACAAGCGTCCGCCCTATCCGCTCAATTGGGAAGAGCAGACCAGGCTCTTTCAGCGCTTGCCCGATCACTTGGCGCAGATGGCTTTGTTTGCCGTCAACACTGGGTGTCGCGATGGTGAGATCTGCAAACTGCGCTGGGAGTGGGAGCTCAAGCTGCAATCGATGAATACTTCGGTGTTCATCATTCCAGGGAGCTTCGTGAAGAACGGCGATGAGCGACTGGTGGTGTTGAACCGGATCGCGATGTCGGTGGTGGAGTCCATGCGCGGCAAGCACGCCACCCATGTGTTCTGCTACCAGGGCAAGCCGGTGCTGCGGATGTTGAATGGGGCCTGGATACGGGCGAGGGAAGCGGTGGGACTGCCGCAAGTGCGGGTGCACGACTTGAAGCACACTTTCGGACGACGCTTACGCGCGGCCGGCGTGAGCTTCGAAGACCGGCAGGATCTGCTCGGCCACCGCGCCGGGCGCATCACCACGCACTACTCAGCGGCCGAGCTTTCCCATTTGATAGAAGCAGCCAACAGTGTGTGCGATAGAAATGGTGTGAGGCAGGACTTGGTGGTCCTGCGCCGTCTCAGCGTCAGCTGAAACTCACGCAAAAATCACGCAAAGAAATTTGCTGGTGATTTTATCGATGCCAACGCTTTGATTATGGTGGCCGAGGGTGGAATTGAACCACCGACACAAGGATTTTCAGTCCTCTGCTCTACCAACTGAGCTACTCGGCCAGGAAGGGTTGGGTTGAATGCGTAAGTGAAGGGCTGTGGGCATTCGACCATCGCGCGTGTAGCGCGGAGGGCGGCATTAAATAGGCTGGGCGGCAGCTAGTCAACCCGCTGGCGGCGTGGCGCTTGACCGTGCCAACGGGCGCGCCCAAGATTGATGGCGCGGGTGTGCATCGGTAGAAATTTGTGAGGGCGACATGATGGTTACGAAATGGGCGGTCAAGGGCGAGTACATGGAGGCCTGCAGTTGTGATTATTTGTGTCCCTGCATCATCAAGAACATGGCCCTGCCGGCCACCCATGAGTTCTGTAAGGTTGCCCTGACTTTTGAAATCACTTCGGGCCACTTTGGTGAGGTGCAACTGGACGGGGTGCGCTTCACGATGTTTGCGCAGTCCGAGGCGGTCATGTCCAGCGGCAACTGGATCGGCGGTCTGGTCATCGATTCGCGGGCCAGTGATAGCCAGGCGGCCGCAGTGGGGACGATAGCCAGCGCGGCGGGCAATGGGCCCTTGGCGATGTTTGCGCCCTTGATCGCAGATTTCCGCGGGGTTGAGCGGCATGTCATCGAGTATGAGCGTGATGGCGATTCTCAGCAGGTGCGCATCGCTGGCCTGCTTGACCAGGCCGTGAGCGGAACACCCAGTCTCTCGGCGCCGGGTCAATGTATTGCCATCGACAACACGGCTCACCCGGTCAACAAACGCCTTAATCTGGCGACCGCGGTGCGCAATGTCATTCAAGCCTTCGGCATCACCTGGCGGGATTCGACCGCTCGCACCAATGGCCACTTCTCGCCCTTCGATTGGCAGGGGCAGGCTGCCGCCTGAGGCGCATAACTTCCGGCCACGTCGTTATCGCGCTGTGAGCAGACCGGTTCACGGCGCGAGTTTCCGCACCATCCAATTCCGCCTCGCGCTGGCCGCCTTGCTGGCGATTGCAGCGCTTGCCTGGGCCTGGCTCTACGCCGCCGAACGCACCATGGCCAGCATGCGTGGCGACGGTCTGTTGATGGACCTCATGGGCGCGATGATGGTGCCGGGTGCCGCAGGCGCCTATTTCCTCGCCAGTGCAAGCATGTGGTTGGTAATGATGGTCGCGATGATGACACCCGCCGCGCTGCCTATGGTGTTGGTATTTCGAGGCATGGACCGCGGGCCGACCGGTGATCTTGATCCGTTTTTGTTCGCTGCGGGTTACCTCGCAAGTTGGAGCGCATTTGGGCTGCTGGCCGCCGTCGCGCAATGGTTCTTGCACACCCATGGTTATTTGTACGGCGCGAGCCTGGCGGTCTCCCCGCAGGTGGCCGGTGGCATCCTGATCACGGCAGGTATCTGGCAGCTCACGCCCTATAAAGCGGCCTGCCTGGCGCACTGTCGCGGGCCGATGGACTTTTTTCTTGCGCATTGGCGCGCTGGCCGCTGGGGCGCTGCTGCAATGGGCCTGCACCACGGCGCCTACTGCATTGGCTGTTGCTGGATGTTGATGGTCTTGATGTTTGCCGGTGGCGCGATGAGCGTTGCGACCATGGCGGCGGTGGCAATCTTCGTTTTGGCCGAGCGTCTGTTGCCGGGCGGCCGATGGGTGACGTGTTTGCCGGGGCTGGGCTTGATCGTCTTCGGTGTTCTATTAAGCACGTCTTTGTAGGTGCGAATTCATTCGCACATTGACGCTTGTCATACACCACGCGCTCTGGGATTGAATGTGCGAATGAATTCGCAC
>JANOXY010000693.1:0-8212 GCA_031418675.1 Pseudomonadota bacterium | reverse complement strand
ATTGAACAACCGCATGGACGGTACCGACGTGGCGGCGGACGAGCTATTCGGTTTGGCGGGCAACGACACCCTGCTCGGCGGCAAGGGCAATGATGTACTGATGGGTGGTGATGGCAACGATTTTCTGCGCGGTGACGAAGGAAACGATCAGGTAGAGGGTGGCAATGGCGATGACATCTATGAGATCGATGACGTCGCCGAACTGAACAAAATCACAGTTGATAACGGCACCGACACAGTGGGTGTCAACTTCAGTAGCTACATGCTGGGTGCTGAGCAGGAGAATCTTTATTTTTACGGCACCGGCACCAGCCACACCGGTGCTGGCAATGGATTGAACAACCGCCTTGACGGTACCGATGTAGCGGCGGATGTGCTGTCCGGCCAGGCGGGTAACGACCGGCTGTTTGGTGGTAAGGGCAACGATGTGTTGACCGGTGGGGAGGGTGACGATTATCTGGACGGTGGCGAGGGTAACGATGTCTTGAAGGGTGATGCCGGCAACGATACCTATGTGATTGACGTGGAGGCAGAGATCAACAAAGCCGAGCTCGATGACGGCACCGATACCGTCAACGTCAACTTCAATTACACCCTTGGCGCCCAGCAGGAGAATCTCAGCTTCTACGGTGCGGCCACGCAAAACCTTGGTACGGGCAATGCACTCAACAACAGCTTGACAGGCACCGACACCGCAGCGGACGTATTGTCTGGCTTGGCGGGCAATGACACGCTGACGGGGCGCGCTGGCGATGATCACCTGCTCGGTGGTGACGGCAACGACGCTCTCAACGGCGGGGCGGGTGATGATCACCTGGAAGGTGGTGACGGCAACGACACCTACGCGGTCGACAACCTCGGCGACATCCATGAGAGCGATTTCGATGCAGGCGTCGATAAGGTCTTCAGCAGCATCACCTACAGCTTGCTCACCCACCAGGAGAATTTGACACTGCAGACCAGTGTCACGGCCCTGAACGGTACTGGCAATGCCGCCGCCAATGTCATCGAAGGCAATACCAGCGCGAATATTCTGCACGGTGGCTTGGGCGACGATGAAATCAACGGCTTTGGTGGTGTCGATAGTTTGTTCGGCGATGAGGGTGACGACCTTGTGCACTATTCATCGAGCGCGACTCTCATCGACGGCGGTGCCGACGGCGCGCTGGGCGATACGCTGTTGCTGGGCGGCACGGCACCGGATATCACCCTCGATTTGACCACCATTGCCGACACCGTGCTCAGCGGTATCGAGAACATCCGCTTTGCCGTTCCTTCGACCCATACCTTGAAGCTGAATGCCGGCGATGTGCTGGCACTGTCCGATACCAGCGACCTGTTGACGGTGTTCGGCGAAGCCGATGATGCCGTTAACCTGACCGGTGGCGGCTGGACCAAGGACGCCGGTACAGTCGGCGCTTTCCAGGGTTACACCAACGGTGCCGCCCATGTGCAGATCGACCTCGACATTCTTGCGGCGAACGTCATCTTGAGCTGAGGCCCGGCGGCAAGCTCTCGCGCGCCCGCTCGCTATCGCCGACAATGCCACCAAACAGCAAGGCACGAGGCGAACATGGTCGATACACATTTTGGCGCAATCTGGGAGTCGGTGGCGGACGCGGTGCCCGATGCCGTCGCAGTGGTGCAAGGCACCCGTCGTTACACCTGGCGCGAATACGAGCAGCGGGCCGCGCGTTTGGCGCAGTGCTTTCTCGACGCCGGGCTCGCGCCCCATGCGCGGGTGGGTATGTATCTGTATAACTCGCCGGAATACTGCGAGACCAATTTTGCCGCCATGAAAATGCGCGGGGTTGGCATCAACATCAACTACCGCTATCTCGATCAGGAACTGGCCTATCTGCTCGACAATGCCGACGTTGAAGCGCTGGTTTATCACAGTTCGCTGGCCGACCGCGTGGCGCGGGTACGTCAACAAGTCCCGGGTCTGAAATTGCTGGTCGAAGTTGACGACGGCCCCTGTGCCGATGGCCGCCATGAAGTTGCAGGCGCGCTGCGCTACGAAGCGCTGCAGGCCACATGCTCGCCGGCCGCGCGCATCAAGTATCAAGGTGATGAGCTCTACATCCTCTATACCGGCGGCACCACCGGCATGCCCAAGGGTGTGACCTATTCACTGCAGGACTTCAGCAGTTTTTTCTATCAGTCCTATCCGACCATGTTTGGCAAACCACCGTTCGAAAAAGCCAGCGATCTGGCCGACGCGGCCCGCGCGCGGGTCGCGGCCGGTGTGCCGCTGGTGGCGATGTCGGCGCCACCGCTGATGCATGGCACCGGCTGCTGGTTAGGCATGATGGCGCCCCACATGCTGGGGGGCACGACGGTATTTCTCGAAGGCCGTGGTCTTGACCCCGTCGAGCTGTGGGACACCATTGCGCGTGAACGTGTCCAGCAATTGATCATTGTTGGCGATGCCTTTGCGCGGCCGATGTTGCGCGCCCTTGAACAGACGCCGCAGCGCTGGGACCTGTCCTGCATGCAGTTGATTATTTCTTCGGGTGCGATGTGGTCGGTTGAAGTCAAACGCGCCATGCTCGAACACCTGCCCCAGGTTGCGCTCGGCGATGTACTCGGCTCCACCGAAGGTGGCATGGGGCAGTCCATCATGACCAAGGACACGCCAGCGGGTGAAACCGCCAAATTTGCGTTGCGGCCGACCACCAAGGTCTTCAACGAAGAAGGTCGCGAAGTGCAGCCGGGTTCCGGCGAAGTGGGCATGGTGGCCAACGGTGGCCTGGTGCCTTTGCGTTATCACAAGGATGCAGAAAAGTCGGCGCGTACTTTTCGTGAGATCAACGGCCAGCGTTATTCCTTCCCCGGCGATATGGCCACGGTTGAGGCCGATGGCAGCATTACGCTGCTCGGACGCGGTTCGAACTGTATCAATACCGCCGGCGAGAAAGTTTTTCCCGAAGAAGTTGAAGAAGTCTTGAAGCGCCACGCAGCGGTGGAAGACGCCCTGGTGTTTGGTGAAGCCGATGAACAATTCGGCCAGCGGGTAGTCGGGATTGTTTCGCTGCGTCCCGGTGCCAGTGCCACGGCCGAGGCCGTAGTTGCCGCGGCACGCACCCAACTCGCGAGCTACAAACTGCCCAAGCGTGTGGTGATCGTGGCGCAGACACCGCGTGCGCCCAATGGCAAAGCCGACTATGTGACGGCTAAAGCTTTGTTCGCCGCCGGCGCTTGAGAACAGCGAGAGCCGAGATGCGGGCGCCGGCGTTTGTCTGGCGTGAGAGTTTTAACGTGCAGGCGTTTTTAGCACGTGCTTGGCAACGGCGACCGGTACTGATCCGTCAGGCCTGGCAGCACTGGAGCAATCCGCTTGCGCCAGATGATCTCGCCGGCCTCGCCTGTGAGGCGCAGGTTGAATCGCGTTTGGTCTTGCACGGCAAACGCGGCTGGCGTCTCGAACATGGCCCGATCCCCGCCAAGCGGTTTGCGCGCCTGCCCACCAAGCACTGGACGCTGCTGGTGCAGGCCGTTGATCACCACGTGCCGGCTGTCGCCCGACTGCTCGATGCGTTTCGTTTTCTGCCCGACTGGCGACTCGACGATGTCATGGTGAGTTATGCCGCGGAGGGCGGCGGTGTGGGCCCGCATTTCGATCAGTACGATGTGTTTTTAGTGCAAGGCTTGGGCCAGCGACGCTGGCAGCTTGGGCCACGTTGCGACGCAAGTACGCCCTTGTTGGCCGACCAGGCCTTGCGTTTGCTGCCGGACTTTGCCGTACAGCACGAGTGGTTGCTCGAAGCCGGTGACATTCTTTATCTGCCGCCGGGCTTTGCCCACCATGGTGTCGCAGTGGGTGATGATTGCATGACCTATTCCATCGGCTTTCGCGCACCCAGCCGTGCCGAGTTGCTGGGCCATTGGGTTGATGCGCTGATCGATGGGCTGGCCGAGGATGATCGCTACACCGATGGCGCATCTTTGGAGGTCAGGCGTGGCGGTGAGATCGATGGCGCCACCCTCGAACGATTGCACGGCATGGTGCGTGGCGCACTCAGCGACGGCGGCGCCTTTGCGGCCTGGTTTGGTCGCTTTGTTACTACGCCGAAATATCCCGAGTTACACACCGGGCCGCGCCGGGCGCTAAGCAGTGAGCGTTTTGTCGCGCGACTGGACCGCGGTGGACGCTTGGTGCGTGAGCCTGCCAGTCGCTTTGCGTTTATACGTGATGGCGGCGTCGTAACGTTATTTGTCGATGGCGAAGCCTACCCATGTCGTGGTGCTGCAGCGCGCTGGGCGGAATGGCTTTGTGCCCACCGGGCTGGGTTTACCGGGGCCGCTGATCTGCGTGCCAGCGTGTCTCGCGAACTCGCACTGGCGCTCTACAACCGTGGCGCTTTGTTGTTTGAGCGTGGGCGCTGAGAACGCAGCGGTGCAGATCCGCGCTGCCAGCTGGGAACAGGATGGCGAGGCTTTGGCCGGCATTCGTCGGCGTGTCTTCATCGAAGAGCAGCAGGTGCCCGAAGCCCTGGAGTGGGACGGTGAGGACAGCAATGCCATGCATTGGCTGGCGCTGCGTGATGCTCGGCCGCTAGGCACCGTGCGTCTGTTGGCCGATGGCCATATCGGTCGCATGGCCGTGCTGCTGGAGGCACGCCGACACGGTGTGGGCTCGCGTTTACTGCGTGCTGCTATCGATGCGGCACGCACCCAGGGCCTGCCCGAGGTTTATCTGCACGCCCAGGTGCAAGCCTTGGATTTCTACGCTCGCCACGGCTTTGTCGCCGAAGGCGAGCTGTTCATGGATGCGGGGATTTTGCATCGGGCGATGCGACGGGTGTTCAGCGCTGAGCCCTGACCCCTCACCCGCCGCAGGTGGGGGGTGGCACGCGACTCATCCCGCCCGCGTGAAGACCAACTGCGAAGGTGTCGGTGCCGGGAAGCCGGCGGCGGCGAGGGCTTCGCGGATCGCGCGGTTGCCTTCGAAGTAGACCTGCCAGTAGTGGTCGTTGTGACAGAACGGTCGCACCGCGAGCACCGGTCCGACCAGATTAAAATCAAGGATCTCAACTTCCGGCGCGGGCTTGGCTAAGACGTTGGGAATGCTCGCCATGCGGGCGCGTAACAACTCCATGGCGGCGACGTGATCAGCGCTGCCGGCCAGCTGACACTTCAGCTCAACGCGGCGGAAGGCATTGATGCTGAAGTTCTGAATGTTGTCGGCGAAGATTTTGTTGTTGCCGATGATGGTGAGCACGTTGTCAGGGGTATCGATGGCCGTGGCGAATATGCCGATTTCCTTGACTGTGCCGGTCACGCCCGCGGCGCTGATGAAGTCGCCGACCTTGAACGGTTTGAGCACGATCAGGAAAGCACCGGCGGCAAGATTGGACAACAGTCCGCCCCAGGCCGCGCCGACCGCGATACCAACGCCGGCGACCAAGGCCGCAAAGCTCGTAGTCTCGATGCCGCAGTAGCCGAGGATGCCGACCACCAGGATGATGTTCAAAGCGACCGAGAGAATATTGCCGAGATAGCGCATGAGGGTCGGGTCGACCTTCTGGCGCTGCATGGCTTCCTGCAGCAAGCGGCCGACCAGACCGATCAGCCAGCGGCCAATGATCCATATCAGCAGTGCGACGCCAACTTTGATTGCACCCTCCGTCGCGTAGTGGGTGGCAACCGCGCCGTAGCCCTGTAGTGAATCCATGGTCCCGTCCTCCGCTGGTGTTTTTTTGCAGGGCGAGCATACCAGTGTGGATATGCTTGAGGAGGCGCCGAGGCCTCAGTTTTGTCCCGCGCGCGCCGCTACTGGAAGTGTCAGCTGGGGTCGCGGTGACGCGTGCCCGCCTGACCTGCGCATTCCAGTCCCGAGGTAGAACATGGCAGCTCAAGCGTCCCACGCGTTGTCCAGCCCGCCGGCCAACGAACCGGTTCACGTTTTTGGTACCGATCTGGCCGGCCGCCACGATTTACCCTGTGCGGCTTTTGCCGTACGCCTGCACGGTGCCAAGCCCGGCCAGGCCAGCGGCGCGAGCGGTAACTCTTTTGCCATCCCCTTTCGCGATAGTGATTGTGAACTGTTGCCTTTAAAGCAGATCGCTACCTACGTAGGCGACCTGCTCAAGTACGCCGCGGATCGACCCCAGGAGACCTTCCAGATCACGCGTTTTGCCTGCGGTGAAAATGCCTACGAAGAAGCCAAGCTGGCGGTTTTGTTCGCCACTGCACCAAACAATTGCCAACTGCCCGGTGTGTGGCAGCGTTGCCTCGATCGCAAGCTGCCCGCGCGGGTGTTGTTATTCGATCCCGCGGCGCGTCTGCGCGATGGCGCGTGGCGCGAGCGGGTGCGCCAATACTTCGAACTGAATATGCCCGTGTGGCAAGTGCCAACGGTGGAAGTGGTGAGTTTCGGCGCCGCGCGCAGCGTGGTGGCCAATGATAGTCTGGCCCGCAGCCTGGGTTTGAAACATCGCATCATTGGCACCAACGACGCCTACTTCGGGCGTGACGCGGTGCTGGCCGCGGAAGCCAAGGCGGTCTGGTATGCGACCCATTTTTTGTCGCTATGCGATTACGATCAGACCGCGCTGCCCGGCCAGATCCGCCTGACCGGTACCGCAGTGGCCGGCGGTCTGCGCTTCGCTCAGCTCGACGTCAACGCCGATCCCTGAACCCGCCAGGTCAGGGTGCCAGTCGTGGGTGCAAACGATGGTGCGCCGTGGCGCACTGCCAGGCGTGACCGGCGCGCAGCAGCAGCGCTTCCTGTAAATCCCCGGCCACCAACTGAAAACCAAACGGTGCACCGTCGTTATTGAGCCCGGCTGGTAGGGACAAGGTCGGTGTGCCGGACAAATCAAAGGGTGCGGTATAACGCAGCAGATTCGACCAGTCGTCTGCGCCGCTGCCGAAGGTCGCAAAATCCTGAAGGGTGAGATTCTGGCGCTGAAAGGCCGGCGCGATCACCACATCCACACCGGCAAACAGGCGCGCGAGCTGGCCACGGAAGATCTGCCGCACGTCGTGGGCAAGGGCGTAATCGATACCCGAAGTCGCGATGCCGGTGTCGAGCAGGCCCGCCAGGCCCGGCCCGTACTCGGCCGCGCGCGAGGGATAGTTAGCGGCGTGGTAGGCCGCAACTTCGGCGGTGCATAGCGGTGTCCAGGCGGTGAGCGCCGGCGCGGTGTCGGGGAAACTGACCGGCACTAGCGTCGCACCTGCTGCTTTTAACACTGCCAGACATTCGCGCATGGCTGTGATGTTGGCAGCGTCGACCTCGGGCCCGCCGAGTTGTTCAACGAGGCCCACCCGCAGCCCGCGCAGATCACCGTCGAGCTTGTAGCTGTAGTCCGGCACCGGCGCACGCAGCGCGGTAGGATCGTCGTCATCGGCGCCGGCCAGCGCGTTCAGCATGACGGCACAATCGGCCGCGCTGCGCGCCATCGGACCGATGTGATCCAGCGACCACGACAAGGCGAACACGCCGGCGCGACTGACGCGCCCCCAAGTGGGCTTCAAGCCGGTAATGCCATTGGCATAGGAAGGAAAGCGTATCGAACCCCCGGTATCGGAACCCAAGCCGCCAAAACACAAACCGGCGGCCACCGCCACACCGGTGCCACTGGACGAAGCGCCGCTCCAGTAAGCGGGGTTGTGGGGATTGATGGGCGGTGTGATGTCGGGATGGTGATGGGCAACCGCGCCTTCCGTCAGTTGCAGCTTGCCCAGGATTACCGCACCTGCGGCGCGCAGGCGCGCGACCACGGTTGCGTCCTTTGTCGCGGGTGGGATCTTGCCGCGCACCCGCGGCATGCCGGCCGAGGTCTGCACACCTTTGGCGTCGCACAGATCTTTCACCGCCAAGGGCACGCCGTGCAGTGGTCCACGATAATTACCGGCGGCGATCTCGCGTTCGGCAGTGCGCGCTTCTTGCCGCGCACTGTCGGCCATCATGCCCACGTAGCTGAGCAGGGTCGGATCCAGTGCCGTGACACGGGCCAGCATGGTCTCGGTGATGTCGACCGGCGATAACTCGCGGCTGCGCAGCTGGGCGGCCAGCGCGGTGAGTTCGAAATAATGCAGGGGCGTGGTGCTCATGGTGTGATCCTCTTGGCGCGTGGGGTGGTGCACTATGTGGGCAGCGGCGCGACGACGTCAATCGCGAGCCACGCCCGCCCTGTAGGTGCGAATTCATTCGCACATTCAATTCCAGGGCGCGTCACACAATGTGCGAATGAATTCGCAC
>JANOXY010000692.1:0-2931 GCA_031418675.1 Pseudomonadota bacterium | reverse complement strand
CCGCTGATGATTGCGGTATCAGTCATGCTTGTTCCTTAAAAAATTTTAGTGGCGGCAACATTGCCGCGGATGGTTTACAGCACTCACGCATCCCACGCAGCCTGCAGCGCG
The DNA here is from genome assembly GCA_031418675.1 of Pseudomonadota bacterium. Classification (GTDB taxonomy): domain Bacteria; phylum Pseudomonadota; class Gammaproteobacteria; genus JADJYF01. Next base: position 2,820 of record JANOXY010000692.1, on the reverse strand, counting down.
GGGCGTGACTTCAGTCGTTCGATATAAGCGCCAACGTGGGGTTTATCGCTGATATCGGCACCCAGCTTGGCGGCGACGATGGTGGCATGGCCGGTCATGATGTCAGCGCCGCTGAAATCCCCGGCGAGAAACTCGCGATCGGCGAGCTGGCCGTCTACTGCTTCCAGCATGCGGCCGAGTAATTTCACCGCACGGTCGACGTTGCCCTGATTACGACGCTCGGGAGCGAGCAGGATGGTTTCGACCACGACCGTATTCACCGGCGGCATGATCATGCCTTCGGCATAATGCAGCCATTGCAGATAGGGCGCGTAGTGCGCCGATGTTATCGCCGGCTGCAGGCGACCGCCGGCGTACTTCGCCAATACATATTGCACGATGGCACCCGATTCAAACAGGCGTGTGCCGTCATCATCTTCAAGGGCGGGCACACGGCCCATGGGATGCACAGCCAGGTATTGCGGTGCGCGCATCTTGCGATCACCCAGGGCAAAGGTCTCAAGCTCGTAGGGCAGACCGAGTTCCTTGAACAGCCATACGATGCGCACGGCGCGGGTATTGGGCGCGTAGTAGATCTTCATCATTTTTCCTTGGCCATGGTCTTGCGTTTAGACGAGCGCCTTACTGCGCCGGCGCGGCCAAGCCCGCTTTGCGCTGCCCCCAGCGATTAAAATGGGTTTTGCTTTCCACCGGTTCGCGCGCGACGGGGCCGAACTTTCCGAGCGGGAAACCCATGGGGATCACGGCGACCACGCCATGGGTGGTCGGGATGCCAAAAAATTCATGCATTTCCGGCTCGAACATCTGATGCATGGTGGTGAGGCTTGCGCCCAAGCCCAAGCCCCGGGCCGCCAGCAGAATGTTTTGCACGCAGGGATAGATCGAGCCATAAGAAGGTGGTGCGAGCCCGACCCGCGCTTCCGGCGGGACTACAAAGGGCCAATCGCGCGTGCCACAGCAGAACAGCAACACGGGCGCTTCATGCATGTGTTCGGAGAGATGCAAGGCCGCGTTGATCAAGCGTCCTTCTTTGCTGGGCTCGGTTCGGCGCGCGAGCTGGTTGGCAAAACGGTTGCGCATCCAGTAGTTGTAGCGTTCGCCAAAAAAGCGTTTGCCTTCCCCATCGCTCACCACCAGAAACGCCCAGCGCTGCAGATTCTGCCCGCTGGGTGCGCAGGTGCCCGCTGCAAGGATTTTTTTGATCATCTCATCGGGAACCGGATCGGGTTTCAGCCGACGCATCGCACGCATACTGTGAATGGTGGCGAACAGTCCGGGGTCTGCGCTCATGGTGGGGTGTCCTGGGGATGGATTGGATTGATCAGCTGCGCAGTGCGGCGGCAACAAAGTCGAGACGGTCCTGGCCAAAATGCATGACGTCATCGACAAACATACTGGGTGCGCCGAACACGCCCCGTGCGATGGCTTCTTCGGTATTGGCGATCAGTGCTTGTTTGACCGTCGGATCGCCGCTCAGGGTTTGAAACTGCGCGGCATCGAAGCCCGCATCCGCCAGGACCTGCGCGACAACTGCGGCATCACCCATGGCCAGACCGCGGGCGAAGATGGCGTTAAACACGGCGCTCAAATAACGCTCGAAATCCTGCGGGTAGTGACGCTGCATGCCAACGGCACCGCGCATCAGTTGCAAGGTATTCACCGGGAAGTCCGCTGGCAGTGTCAGTGTTACGCCGTAGCGTGTGGCCCAGCGCGACAGATCAGCCATCAACCAGCGACCCTTGGACGTTATGGTCACGGGACTGACATTGCCGGTGGCCTTGAACACACCACCGAGCAGCATTGGTCGCCACACAATGGTCGCAGCATACTCAGCGGCAATGCGCGGCAGCTGGGTCCAGGCAAGATAAGCGGCCGGACTGCCGACATCGAAATAAAATTCCACCGACTTGCCCATGCTTACCTCGTGGGTTCTGTTTATCGTTGCATATACAAATATTGCGCTTACAATCTAACCATGCCCGTTGCCAAGCGCAAGCCAGATAAGCCGCAAGGCTGTACCAACTTCAAGCTCCGCCAGTTGATGCGACGTGTGGCCCGTCACTACGACGTTGAAATGGCACCGGCCGGCATGAAGACCACGCAGTTCTCCATGCTCAGTCATTTAATTCTTCTGGGCCCGGTTGCTCCCGGTGAACTTGCCCGCGCGATGTGCGTCGACGCATCCACCTTGACGCGTAATCTGCGCTTGCTCATCGATCAAGGTTGGGCCGTGCAGGGCCCAGGTCCCAATGCACGCTGCCGACAAATAAAAATCACCACCCGTGGCCGCAACAAACAGGCCGAAGGCAAACACCATTGGCGGCGCGCGCAGCTCGAGTTGAACCGTCGGGTGGGCGAGCAACAGATAGCTGAACTCCATGCATTGCTTGACCATGGTCTCGTGTGTTTGAGCGACGCTGGCGATGGGCGCAGCGATGCGCATTAGCCAATTGCGTGCCCGCCAGACGCGGCGCGGCCGCGCTTGAAATCGTCCGACTTTTTGCACTCGCCGGCGCTGCGTCTGGCTGTGGTCGGACTTGGCGCCTCGGTAGGACCGCTGGATTTCTCTGTCACCGTTGCTTTCCCGGCGATTACCGCCGCCTTTGATCTGCAAACCAGTGATATTCGCTGGGTTGCGGTGTGGTACGTCCTCAGCTACGGCAGTTTGATGCTGGCCTTCGGCGCCCTGGGTGATCGCATTGGCCACCTGCGCGTGTTTCGTTTCGGACTGATACTCAGTGCGTTTGCCTATGCTCTGTGCGCGATGGCGCCGAGCTATCACTGGTTGCTGGCGACACGCGTGCTGCAAGGGATTGCGGT
>JANOXY010000691.1:0-3819 GCA_031418675.1 Pseudomonadota bacterium | reverse complement strand
CTTGCCGGCGCGGCGGGGCACGAAGATTTCCATGGGGCCAGCGGCATCGATTTGAATCGTGCTGGTACACCTCTGCTTGAAATTGTTTCCGAACCCGATCTGCGCTCGGCGGCTGAGGCGGCGGCTTACATGCGTGAGATTCATCGCTTAGTGCGTTAACTGGGCATCTGTGATGGCAATATGCAGGAAGGCTCGTTCCGCTGTGATGCCAATGTTTCTGTTCGGCCACAGGGAGCGGAGCAGTACGGCACACGCGCCGAAATCAAGAACCTGAATTCATTTCGCTTCATCGAACGGGCCATTGAATTCGAAGTGGAACGGCAAATTGAACTGCTGGAAAACGGCGGCAGAGTGGTACAGGAGACACGGCTATACGATCCGGACAAGGATGAGACACGCTCACTGCGTAGCAAAGAGGATGCGCATGACTATCGTTATTTTCCCGACCCCGATCTCCTGCCAGTGGACGTTTCCGCCGATTATGTCGACGCCATTCGCGCGAACTTGCCGGAGCTGCCGCGTCAGAAAATCGCACGCTTCGTCACGAGTCTCGAGCTTACGCCGGAAGATGCCACCGTGCTTGCCAACGATCCTGATGTCGCCGCCTATTTTGAACTGGCTATTGCCGCGCATCCTCACATAGCTCGACAGACCGCCCATTGGATTAGCGGCGAGCTTTTCGCAGCTTTACGCCGCGACGGCCTGGCTATGGAGAACTGTCCGATTCCGGCCATTCAATTGGGCCGGCTCGTATTACGTATCGTCGACGGTACCTTGTCCGGAAAGCTCGGCAAACAGGTCTTTCAGACTATGTGGAGTTCAGGGCGTGAGGCCGATGAAATCATCGAAGCCGAAGGGATGCGTCAGGTCTCGGATACTCACCTGATCGAGGTAGCCGTGCGCGAGGTTCTCGAAAACAATTCTGAACAGGTAGCGCAATTACGCGCCGGCAAAGAAAAGGTTCTCGGCTTCCTGGTTGGCCAGGTAATGAAAAGGACCGGTGGAAAAGCCAATCCCGCCATGGTCAATCAGTTCATTCAGAGCGCACTCAACGAGTGATGACGCGCACTTGCTGACTAGCCCAGCCTGCCCCCCTCGCTAGTCATTCCCGCCGCCGTCGACGTGGCAGGTGGTTTGCTATGTACTTTGTTACCGAGCGCTTAATATCGACAGCAACAGGTCATTTGTCTTGTTGCGTCGGCAATCGCAAGGACGCGCTCATTCAACTTAGTAATTGTAGAAATATCACCACGCTCACCTGAGGAGGGTTCTTATGTTGTCAGCATTGCACACGTCCATGGACGCGCAAACGCAAACCACTTCCCATATTGACTGCAGCCTGCTGCATGATTTGGATCTGCGCTACGATCACTCCATCGGCATTCTATGGAAATACATCGCCGGCCATTCCACGCCCCATTTCTCCCACTCACAATTGGACGAAATTCGTACTGTGCAGAATGCAGTACGTGATGGTCTGCACTTCGATTTGCCAAACTTCGACGCCGACAAGCTAAAGTACCTCGTGTTCGCTTCGAAGATCCCTGGCATTTTCAGTCTCGGCGGAGATCTGAGGCTGTTCAGAAACTTGATCGCGCAGAGGGATCGTCATGGCTTGGAGTTGTACTCACGCAAGGCCACTGACGCGATCTTCCATCATGCGGCGAACGCTGCGGACGTGATGACTTTCTCTCTCGTACAAGGCACTGCGATGGGCGGCGGCTTTGAGGCTGCGCTGGCTGGCAACGTAGTGATAGCCGAACGCGGGGCGCGCCTGGGGTTTCCGGAAGTACTATTCGGTCTGTTTCCGGGCATGGGCGCTTACACTTTATTACGACGACGCGTGGATAGTGCCACGGCAGAAAAAATCATACTTGGCGCCAAGAACTATACGGCAGAAGAGCTTATCGAGCTCGGTATCATCGATGTGCTGTGTGAGCCAGGGGAGGGCGAACAAGCGGTGTACTCCTACATTTCCCGCCAAGCCCATCGTCCTGGCGTGTTGGCGTTTCGCAGGGCACTCAACCGCGCACGTGCTATTGATCGCAAGGAGTTATATGCGATCGCCGATGAATGGGTCGATACCGCCATGCACCTGCCGCATGAGAACTTGAAGCGCATCGATCGATTGGTAGCGGGTCAACGCAAACTCAATCTCGTCTCAGGCGGCGACAGCGCGGCACCCAAAGTCACGATCAAGTACCTAGCGAAGGAGCAATAAGCAACACCACATGTGCGGCGCCAGCCTTGCTTGCGCCGCACATTCAACACCATTCAATAACGATACCGCGAGCGTCCGGCGCGTAGTTACATATTTGCGGGGGTGAGAGCCAGCGCCAATCACCGGGCGACAGGTGTTGGGTGGCGGCCATGCCGTTGATCGCGACGGTCAGCGGCTGCAAGGCGACGAGCAATCCGTAGAATCCGTATTCGACCCGCATCGTGGTAGTCGTGTTGGTGAGTTGATAGACCCGAAACCGTTCCGCCTCCCAGTCCAATCGGTGCCCAGCAGCAGCCAAAGGCGCGATTTGCACCGTAGGTGGCCTGCCGCGCGCCTCGGCCGCGAAGAAGCGTACAACGTCGTCACCGACGTTCTCAATTTGATGAATCAGTGGCTCTGCGCGGTGGGTGCGTGACATGGCAGCGCCGCAAGCGCTGCGCAGGATCGCGGGGGGCTGACCGGGCAGGGTCTCCGCCACTGCAACAGCGCTTATCGCGCAATAAACCGTATCCTCGCAGTGGCGGTGCCAGAGCGTCAGCCCGCCGCGCGGAATGTTGACGGTGTAGACCAGCGCGTAGTCATTACTCCACTGCACGCGATGCAGGGGCTCATCGTAAACTGCTACCCAATCTTCTGCCGTATTTCCACTTGCGGTCATGATCCCATTCTCCTGGCGCGGCGCAGCCGCATGCGGGTCCTTACTCGCGACCTGAGCGCGTCAAGATGAGGTTGACGGCCTTCACTGTCATCACCACTGCGTCGTGCTGATTAAACACCTCGATGGCTGACGTTACCACGCCGCGATCGGTGCGCGAGCGGGATCGCCGCGCATTCAGCACTGTAACCCTCACACGCAACACGTCATTGGGTCGTACCGGCACCAGCCAGCGCAACTCGTCTATGCCCGGAGAAGCGAGGCTCGCAACGCTCGAAAGATAGTGATCGACCAGCGCGCGCATCATCAGCGCGGCGGTATGCCAGCCGCTGGCGATGAGTCCGCCGAACATGGATTGTGCAGCGGCTTCGTGGTCAGTGTGAAAGGATTGTGGGTCATAACGCCGTGCGAATTCGAGCAACTCTTCTTCGCTAACGACAATCTCACCAAATTCGAACACCGTCCCTACAGGATAGTCCTCGAAATAGCGCTGATCTGGGGTCACCGCAAAAGTACTCATGGACATGCCGGCGGGAGCGACAAGCGCACCGCAGTCCGCGCGCCTGTCGTGAGCAGCGCACTTATCGCGCGGATTGTGTCTTGTAGTCCCGGTGTGTGTAGCCGGTGTAGAGCTGGCGGGGGCGCCCGATGCGCTGACTCGGGTCCTCGATCATCTCCATCCACTGCGCCACCCAACCGACGGTACGCGCCAGAGCAAATAAAGCCGTGAACATGGTGGTAGGGAAGCCGATGGCTTTCAGCGTGATGCCGGAGTAGAAATCGATATTGGGATACAGTTTCTTGTCGATGAAATATTCGTCCGACAGCGCAATGCGCTCCAGCTCCATCGCGACATCAAGCAAGGGATCGTCCTTGATACCGAGCTCGGTCAGCACCTCATGGCAAGTCTGCTGCATGACCCGCGCGCGCGGATCGTAGTTCT
>JANOXY010000690.1:0-3150 GCA_031418675.1 Pseudomonadota bacterium | reverse complement strand
AATGCCCCGGGCGTTGGTTGCGAGTGCACCCGGCAGGTGGCTACCACTGTGGCCCAGCGCCTGGGTTTCGCGCAGCAGCGCGCTCTGGGTCTGCAGCCGCGAGATCGCGTCGCGCAAAGTGAGCTGGGTCTGGATGCGCGCCAGCAGAATCGGAAAATCCCCCGGTTTGACGATGTAGTCATTGGCGCCCAACGCGAGGGTGCGTTGCATATCGCCACGGTCGTTGCTGGCCGCCAGCACAATAACCGGCAGCTGCGTCTGGCTATAGCGCTGCCGCAGTTGCCGCAGCACTTCCTCGCCACGCATCTCAGGCATCTTCAGATCGAGGATCACGAGATCGAACGCACGCTGGTCGACCAGCGCTAGAGCCGAACGACCGTCCGCCGCCGTGACAACCTCGAAGCCCTTAGCGCCAAGGCGCATTGAAATGGCCTTGCGAATGGTGGCGTTATCGTCGACGGCCAAGACCGCCGTGGCTGGACTCATGCCCACAGGTACTCCCGCAGAGCGCTACGCTTGCTGCGCACCGCAGCGATGGATTTGAGAAAGGGCGCGAAGCTGCGCATCACGATTTCAAGCGCTTCGACCGCGTGAGTGTAGCCCTTGGCGGCCCTATGGGTATCAAAATCTGCGTGGACTTGCGCTTGAAGTGGCGCGAAATGACCCGGATAGGGTGCTGCAAAATGTAAACATTTGTCAGCTGGTCAACATCCTTAGGACCCTGGTCGAAATAATCTCGTCAACACCGAGGGTGTTCGTGAGTGGTTGCAGCCAGGCGCGTTTCGCCGGCAATAGCGGGGCTATTGCCAAGAAATGCAACGCCGCTGCGGCCGCTCATGAACAACCGAATGTAGAGACTATTTTGACCAGGGTCCTTAGTGCGTACCGAGTTTGAACATCCGCGGTAAGGCAGGCGCAGAGGCTTTGCGAGTGGGCTCAGCTTGTGTTCGGTTTTGAAATGCCCGCCACAGGGCTTGTCCGTGCCAGCTATTTTTATCGGCGCCATAAAGATGCCGTTCCAGTGCGACGAATTCTGCCGCCAACTCGTCACCGCCATGTTCGCCGAGTCCGTGCAAGGCGTGTTTGGAGCTACCGGGCTCGGTTGAACGCCACGCGAGTAGCGCCGCGTGGGCGCTGCGCCCATTGTTGGTGCTGCAGGCGTTTTTCAGTGCGCGGATCGCGCCGGCACGGTTGGCCGGGTCGAGCGTCTTGGCGCTTGCGGCCAGGTGTGTCTGTCCGCGTGCATGCCGTTGCTGTGACCACCACAAAACCAGCGTCACCATCCACGCCAGGCCAAGCAGCAATGCGATCGTGCGCCAGGGCGTGGATTGCGCCGCGGTTACGGCCGGCGAGTTGGCGACTACGCTCGCCGCAGGCTGCGCAGGTGCGGGGCTGGTGGCTGGTGGTGCCGCGCCACTCGCTGCGCTTACGCTCAAAAGCCGCGCCGGTAAACGCGCAATTTCAAGCTGGTCTGTTTCGACATTCCACCAGGGGATGGTCAGCTCCTCAATTTGTGCTTCACCGGCCTGACTGGCGACGATGGCGAACTTCTGCTGAAGGGTTGTGCTGTAACCATTGGCGGTGTCCTGCTCAGTGGGCAGCGCCTGGTCTGGATAGAGTTTCAGACCGGCGGGTGTTGGCTGCTGAAGTTTGGGCAGCGCGCCCGCCATCAGACCGTCGGCCCACAGGGACAGGGTGCGGGTGAGCGGCACACCCACTTCGGCGTTGGTTACGTCTGGTTCCCACTCTTCATACAAACGCAGGCGCTTGGCCGGCAACCAGGCCGCGCCCGCCGGAAAGCTGACGGGCACCGGTTTAACCTCGAGTTCGATTGCCTCGGATTCGATCCGGCGTGTACTCAGCGATTGCGCGAAAGGGTCGAACGCGGAGCGTCGTCCGATCGGGACTTCCACCGCGAGGCTGAGCGGTGCGAGACGCAGCGTGCCGCTTTTCTGGGCAAACACCACGTATTTCACCTCGACGCCGTCATAGGTCTGGCCGTTGATGGTCTCATTGAATTGGCGACCGGTGGTCAGCTGCTTGATGACGGCGTCGCCATTGGCCTTCAAATTTGAAAGACGCGGGTTGGCGACATCGACTCGATTGAGGATCTTGACGGTGTAGATCACCTGCTGTTGCACATAGGGTGAAGCGGGTGTGGCTGAGACCTGCAGCATGATGTCGGCGGTGTCGCTGGCAGCGCTGGTTGGGGCCGGTGCGTCACCGATAAGCAGTTCGCGCGGTACGCTGGCCTGATGACCAAAACTGACGGCCGGAATGGTCACCGTGCCGGTCTTGCGTGGCATCGCGTTCAATACAAAGCTGGTCGATTCTTTGCTGCTGCCGTTCAGCCAGATCTTGGTGGTTTGGCGATTGGTGCTAATGATCTCGAAGGTCGCGTCGAGCACGCTGAAGTTGGGTTCAGCATCAACATCGCCGGTGACGGTGTAGGTCAACTCCACCGACTGATTGCTGACGGCTGGATCGGGATTGATGCGTAAACTGACTGCCGCCCATGCACTGCCGTGCATCCACACCAGAAGCAACAGCAGTCGGCTCGCGAGACGTCTCACCATGGATCCCCTCGCTTGGTTTTGTCGCCATACATCTGCTTGTATTGCAATTCGAATTTTCGTTTCAGCAGGCCGGCGGGGTCGTCGGGGATCTGTTCCAACCACTGTTCCGTGGCGCGCAGTTTTTCTGCTGCGCCTGGATCGGCTTGCGGATCAGGTGGGCTCGCTTGTTGTGCCGTCTCGTCGTCTTTGTCCTTCTCGGTCTCGGACGACTTGCGTTTGTTGCGCGGCCGACTGTTAGCTTGGGCCGAATCACCCGGGTTGTCGCTGTCTTGATTGTCCTGCGAGCGTTCGCCGCCACTGGCGTTTTGCGCGCCTTCGTTTTTTTCGCGCTCGGACTTGCCGCCCTTACCGGCATTGGTCTGTGCTTGGCTACGCTCGCTGCCGGAGTTCTTGTTGCGCTTATTGGATTGATCTTGCTGCGATTGCTCTTGCTGCTCTTGCGTCTCCAGCTGTTTTTCCAGCAATGCCTTGTTGTATTTGGCGTCGCTATCGTCGGGCGCGCGTTTGAGGGCCTCGTCGTAGGCTGCCACCGCTGCGGCGAACTGACCCTGACGTGCCAGCGCATTGCCACGGT
>JANOXY010000689.1:0-4127 GCA_031418675.1 Pseudomonadota bacterium | reverse complement strand
CAGAATCACATCGACCGCCGCCTGGGTGGAGCGTTCACGATCCGTATCCTCCAAGCGCAACACCATGCGCCCACCGTGGCGGCGCGCATAAAGCCAGTTATAAAGAGCGGTGCGAGCGCTCCCGATGTGCAGGTCGCCGGTCGGACTAGGTGGGAAACGGGTGACGATCGTCATGGGCTGGCCAGGTGGTCTCATTTGAATCCGCGGCATTATAGGGAATCACGCACGACGCTGGCCGTCCTATTCAACCCGAGGTCCAATGCCCAGCCCTTGCGCGCCGTCAGCCGCAGCGCAGAGCGTTTGACCCTCCAGGCCGCGCGCCCTAGAATCCGCCTTCCTCAAAAGGGGCGATTAGCTCAGCGGGAGAGCACTGCCTTCACACGGCAGGGGTCAGTGGTTCGATCCCACTATCGCCCACCAATAGAATCAATATGTTGCTGAATTTCGGGATACCTCTCGCGGTTCTGTACGCAACAGGTACGCAAACAGCATTCCGAAAATCGTGCGAAATCTCGCCTCGATTCAGGCCTGCATCCGCTTACCCAATCCACACCAACGCTTCGCACTCAATGCGCAACGTAAGCGCCGCTTGATTCAGAGACCGAAGCAATCACTAGCCCCCCGGGGGTACTTGATCCCGGTGGCCGGGGTGGCCATTCCGCCACTTCCCCTATTTACCAGCCGGACCTGATTTTGGATTTGTGCCGCCGCGTCTCTATGACATCGGCGCAACGGTTGAAGCGCGTGTTCAAGATCGACATCTTGACCTGCGAGCACTGTGGTGGTGCCGTCAAGGTGATTGCGAGCATCGAAGATCCAGTGGTGATCAAGAAAATCCTCGATCATCTCGCGCGGCGGGCCGAGGCCGCGACGCCAGCGTTCAGACCCTTCGCCCGAGCGCCGCCGCAACACGAGTTGCCGGGCCTGGAGGAACCAGGCTGACGGCAGACCTCTCTCTAACGCATGGACGCAAGGCTGGCCTAACACCCGGCATAGGGCCACTCGCACCTGCTGGCCTGAACGGTTGATATTTCGCACCAGGCAAGTTCCTCAGCGAGGCCATGTCGCCGATGCCCAGTCAAATGTCGGTGTACACGACCCTCGGTCCCTCGGTACGGCGCGGTCGTTCCTCTGGACGGCACTCGAATTCAAACCCCGGCGAGCCTCGATTCCGGCGAACTGCCCGGCTATTCTCCCTATACGTTTCCCGTGAAATTTCTCGGTCCTCGGCCGCCATTCACGGCGAGCACGCCGACTGACGCCGTTCGCTTTCAACCACACACGACCCTCGATGTCGTCGAACAGCGCGGTTATCCTTTCTATACGCACGCTAAACGCTGCGAGGCACGGCTAATCCACCAGATCCCCGATGCAGAAATGGGCCATGTGCTTTTCCGCGAGTTTGCTGTGGTAGTCACCGAACTCGGCCGTCGCATCTTTCCCGGCATGCATGCGCGCGACGAACGGCCCGCCGGGGTGCCGATCCTTCCACTCGGTAAAGTCATAGACCTTGCCGCGAATAATGAGCCAACAGTCCGCAAAGGTATTGTGCTGCGCGACTTCCGCACGGGTGACCTTGCGATCCCCTTTCAGCGAGACTGGCGGAACCCATAGATTCATCGCGACTTGCTTACGCGCTTCGAGCGCTGCGGTGCGCGAACGAAAATCCCAAGGTCCGAGCTTCTTTGGCGGTAGGGCGTCGCCGATCTTTCGCGCATCGAAGGCATAGATCCATGAATCATCGTCGCCGGCGCGTTGCTCGTGGTCGAATATCGGGTAATCCCGCTCGTTCAATGCTTTCAGAATCATGCGGCGTTCGTGCGAATCTTCCGGTTCCAGATGCTTGAACAGAAACTTGGACCCGTACTGGAAACGGGTGGCGCGGTAATGGCGCACACGCTCGTAGTGGAGCAATGCGCTATACACGTCTGTGCCGTGCAGTTTGAAGCACTCACTCAGCGCCGCGCCATCTTCGAACGACTGAGCAGCACCCTGCCCCATGGTTGGTAACATCGGATGCGCGGCATCGCCCAATAAGCAGACGCGTCCCTCCTGCCAATGTTCAAACGCATCGCGATCATAAAGCCCCCACTTCGTCGGGTTCACCATCGCGCCGGCCAACGCGAGGACATCATGCTTGCGCGGATCGTCGCCGAAAGCCTGACTCATCTTCGCCTGCATTTCGGCATGGTCAATCGGAAACCAATCACCCCAGTCTTCGCGCTCGAATTCCGCTGCGTTGGGTTCGTAATAAATTAACGCGACATTGAGTAATTCGCCGCCGCGTACCCAATAGCTCATGCACCAAGCATATCCGTTCTTGCGCACATCCATGCTGTACGAATCGATAGGATGGTGATCGAGCGGGCTACCATCCGCCTTTCTCAAAGCGGCGACCGTCGCACGCGGGATCAAGCCGCGGTAGATGACCACCTGAGTCCAACGGCGTGGCGGGGTATGTGGCCATTGCAGTTGCAAGACCTTCGAGTTGAGTCCATCCGCGCCGATCAACACATCACCGCTCGCCGTGCTGCCATCAGCAAAACCTGCAGTGACCATCGCATCCGTTTGCGTCAACGATTGCAGGCGCTTGTTCATGTGCACACGGATTGGACATTCCACGCCTGAGTCGGGTCCGAGTTCGAATACACGTTTGTAGAGGCACATCAGCAGATCAAGTCGATGCATGTGATGGAAACCCGCGCCATCACCAAATGCACCCGGCTGATTGATAGGCTTGCGCGCGACCGTCCCGTCCAACATCACCTGGCGAACGCCGTCGAGAATTGCGGCGCGGCCACCATCGACAGCACCGTGCGGGCCCTTCGGATCGCCTCCATCGAGATCGATGCCAAGCCATCGGCAGATCCTGGCGCCGTTCGGTGGAATGTTGAGGCCCGCGCCTGCGGTACTCGGCGATTTGGTTTGTTCGTAGACATTAATCTCAGTGAACACTCCCGCTTGACGCAACGCCAAAGCGGTAAACAGTCCACCCATGCCACCGCCGACGATAACTGCTCGCATCATTTTCTCCGAATAACCTTTGTACGTGTTCACTGTTTATCCAAAGTGTCCGAGTAGCGCAAGGGCGCGCCCCTGTTGGCGCCAATTCCAGATTGAGCCACCCTGCCGACGCCCGAATGAGCCACACCATATTCCAATATGAGCTGCGGCGACGCGGCTCGGGAGCTGATAGAAGTGGCTCACTGAAAGGGTGGCGCGCCACCCCAAAATGGCTCAATTCCGCGTCGGCACCAACACTCACTTTCAGAGCCTCACCTGCAAGCGATATTGCGTTCATGGTCTGATCATTACCATCGTGACCGCCCTCATATGTCATTAGGCCCCGGCGTGCCCGATCCGCCGCGAAGATCTGTTACCACATCAGATGCCGGATCTCGACATTGCATCGACGCCGACTACCGTGTGGTCGTGAGGCCTGTGCTCGGTGGACTGCATCATGAGTAAAGCCTGCAATCTGCTTGATCGATTTTGCGCATTACAATCCCTCACCATTTATTCCGCGCCATAAGACCGCTTGTCCGCACGACCTAGCGGTGCCCCGCAGCCTATACCCTCAAGCCGACTGCACTTGCCTGCGACCATGCCGTCCTGCCGCCGCAGCAGCTCGTCCGTCCGATGAAACTCGCACAAGGGTACCAAGCGCAGTGTTTATCATTGTTATTTCGTGTGGGTTCGATACGCCGGCGATCGTGACACAATCAGCACTGGCAACAATCGGCGAAGGGCAGCGGCATGAGCCAAGATCTATTTGATATACGCGGCAAGGTCGCGTTGGTGACCGGTGGCTCGCGTGGCATCGGCTATATGATCGCGCGCGCCTTTGTTGAGGCAGGTGCGCGGGTCTACATCTGTTCGCGTAATGCCGACCGCTGTGACGCGACTGCAAACGACCTGGCGGAACTTGGGCAATGTATTTCCCTACCGGGGGAGTTGTCGCGCATGGATGAAGTGGAGCGGGTGGTGGCGGCGTTGTCGGGGCAGGAAGCGCAGCTCGACATTCTGATCAATAACGCCGGTACCGCCTGGGGTGCGAGCATCGATGCCTTCCCCGAGAAGGGCTGGGACAAGGTGATGGATCTGAATTTGAAGTCACCGTTTTTCCT